>NZ_JACGMO010000236.1:0-4060 GCF_015354745.1 Micromonospora sp. S-DT3-3-22 | reverse complement strand
CGGCGCGGGGGCGGCGGGTGGCGCGGGGGCGGGAGAGGCCGGCGGGACGGGTGCCGCCGGCCGGGCCGAGGGCCACGATCTGGTGGCCCAGGCGCTGGTCGCCGCGCGGCGCAGTGGTTTCCACCGGGTGTTGCAGTCGACGCTGGCGCACGCGGCGCTCTGCCGGGCGGTCCGGGGCCGCCGGGAGGAGGCGATGCGGCTGCTGGTGGAGCTGGACGAGGACTGGAGCCGGACCCGGATGATCCCGTTCGCCGAGTGGGTGCCGGCGGTGGGTCACGTCGCCGCGGTGCTCGGCCCGGACGCCGCCCGGCTGGTGCACGACATGCTCGCCCGGTCGCCCCGGACGACCCCCTGGGTGGAGGCGGCGGGCCAGGCAGCCGACGCCACCCTGGCCCTCGGCGACGGGGACGCCCGGCGGGCCGCCCGGTTGTTCGCGGCGGCGGCGCAGCGCTACGCCCGGATGCCCGACACCACCGACCACGTGCTGACCACCGCGCTGTCGGTGCCGGCCCTGACCGTGGCCGAGCCCGCGCGGGCGGCGGCCACCCTCGACCGGGTACGCGACTTCGCCGACCGTAACGGCATGCCCGGTCTGCTCCGGCTGGCCACCCGGGCGACGCCCGTCCGGAGCTGACCGGGACCCGTGATCGACTCACCTGGGCCGACGGTGCGGTTTCCCCCCGGGTTCGACAGCGCTGTTTCGGCCCACGAGAGTCGATCATCAGCGGGCGACGTGACCGGTGGCGCGGGGCCGACCGGCGACGGCGCGGGGGGCGGTCACCGGGCGGGGCCGGTCGCCCGACCGTGGGTGCCAGGTGAGGTATTCCACTTTCGCGTGGAATGTGACTTCTTGCGGGCGAGCGGGCGGGGGCGCGACGGGCACAGGCGACCGGACCCACCGCCGACCGGGGGCACCGGCCCGTCGGCGGGCAGCTCGGATACCCCGCGCGCCGGAGCCGGTGCGCCCGTCCCGCGCGCCGGACCGCCGATCAACGGTGCTACCAGCCGGTACGGCACCGGAATTCCATCCCGCCCGGGTCCGGCGGCCTCGGGTCGGGGCCGTCCGGGCAGGTCGTGCGGTGGTGGGCGGGGTCACCCGGAGGGCCACCGTCGGGCCCGCCCGCCGACGGCGAAGCCGACGAACCACGAGCGGCACGCCACAACGCACTCCCGGAACCGGGTGCCGACGTGTCACGATTCAGAGCACGGCGTACGGGGCGCCGACACGACCGCACCGGCAGGTGCGCGGAGGAGGATGTCCGGTGTCAGCGGGTGGCGCCCGCCGGGGACGGCGGGACAACGGGCTCGACGCGAGCGAGTACGCCGTCGCGGGCGACGTCGACCCGCGGGTCGGCGAGCACCTGCTCGACGTGCTCGCCGCGGGCGGGATCGCCGCCTACCTCCAGCCCTCCGCCGACCTGAACCCGATCACCCGCACCACCACCGTGCCGTCCCGGCCGGTCGACCGGCTCTACGTGGACCGTTCGCACCTGACCACCGCCCGGGACTATCTCACCCAGCTCGCCGACGAGGCGACGCCGGAGCCGGCCCGTGCCGAGCCGGACGTGGACGCCGAGTGGGAACGCCTCGTCGCCGCCTTCCACACCGCGCCGGCCGCCGGCAGTCATCCCTGGCCGGCGTCCGAGGACATCGACGACGGGGCCGATCCGGCCGCCCGCGCGGGTGGCCCGACGACCAGGGCGGACGAGCCGACGGGGCCGACCGCCACCGACGTACGCCGGTTGCCGTACGCGGCCGACATCTCCGGCATCTCGGTGAGCCCCCGGGGCCGGCAGCAGGACGAGCCGTCGCTGCTGGACGGCCTGGACACCTTCGGGGCCGACCTGCCGGACGACCCGGAGGAGGGCTACACCCCGCCGCCGCCTCCGCCGCTGCCCCGGATCTCGAAGTACGCGGTGGTCGGGGTGCTGGGGATCGTGCTCGGTTTCGTGCTCTTCCTCAACCCGTCGTTGCTGCCGGTGGACGCCTCGGTGGTCACCCTGCTCGGTTTCACCGGCATCCTCGCCGGGTTCGTCACGTTGATCTGGCGGCTGCGCCCCGGCGACGAGGACGATCACGACCCCGACGACGGCGCGGTCGTCTGACCCTGCGGCACGCCGCCGGGGCCACCGGTCACCCCGCCCGCATCCCGGGACACCACAGCCCTCACGCCGGGCGTAACAGTGGTGTAACTTACGGTCAGTAGGAATACCGCTGTAGGTCACTTCCCCCACCGACTGCCCGGTTGTTCCTTGCTCGCGTGGTCGGTCCCCTGCCGATCGGAATGCCCGAGATGCGACAGAGTTCACTGGTGGTGGTGGCCAACCGGCTCCCCATCGACGACAGCGTGGCGCCCGACGGCGCCTGTGAGTGGCGGCGCAGCCCCGGCGGGCTGGTCAGCGCCCTGCACCCCCTGCTCCGGCAGACCCCGGCCACCTGGGTCGGCTGGGCCGGCGGCACCGGGCCCGCGCCCGTGCTGCCCGACGTGGACGGTGTGCACATGCGCACCGTCCCGCTCAGCGCCGACGACCTGCGCGACCACTACGAGGGCTTCGCCAACGCGACGCTCTGGCCGCTCTACCACGACGCGGTGGAGCAACCCGAGTACCACCGCCGCTGGTGGGAGGCGTACCAGCGGGTCAACCAGCGGTTCGCCGAGGCGACCGCCGAGGTGGCCGACCCCGGCGCGGTGGTCTGGGTGCAGGACTACCACCTGCAACTGGTCCCCGGCCTGCTCCGCGAGCTGCGGCCCGACCTGCGGATCGGCTTCTTCCTGCACGTGCCCTTCCCGCCGCCGGAGCTGTTCATGCAGCTCCCCCGCCGGGCGGAGCTGCTGCGCGGCATGCTCGGCGCCGACCTGATCGGGTTCCAGCGGGCCCAGGCGGCGCACAACTTCGCCCAGCTCGCCACCAAGGTCCTCGGCCTGCCGGCCACCGACCGGCGGATCGGCGTACAGGACCGGGTGGTGCGGATCGGGGCGTACCCCGTCTCGATCGACACCGCCGAGATGGCGGCGCTGGCCGCCCGGCCGGACGTCACCGCGCGGGCCCGCCGCCTCCGGCACGACCTGGGCGACCCCGAGCGGGTCATCCTCAGTTTGGACCGGATGGACTACACCAAGGGCATCGAGCAGCGGCTGAAGGCCTACAGCGAGCTGCTCGCCAGCGGTGACGTCAAGGTCCGGGACACGGTGCTGGTGCAGGTCGCCATGCCGAGCCGGGAACGCGTCGGCCAGTACCAGATCCTGCGGGACCGGATCGAACGCGAGGTCGGCCGGATCAACGGCGAGTTCGGCCGGGTCGGCGAGCCGGCCATCCACTACCTCACCCAGCCCTTCGACCGGGCCGAGCTGGCGGCGCTCTACCGGGTCGCCGACGTCATGGCGGTCACCCCGCTGCGCGACGGGATGAACCTGGTCGCCAAGGAGTACGTGGCCGCCCGGGTCGACGACACCGGCGCGTTGCTGCTCAGCGAGTTCGCCGGGGCGGCGGCCGAGCTGGACCGGGCGTACCTGGTGAACCCGCACGACCTGGAGGGGCTCAAGCAGGGGCTGTTGTCGGCGCTGCGGGCCGGGCCCACCGACCTCGGCGACCGGATGCGGGCGATGCGCCACCACCTGCACCGGCACGACATCCGGGCCTGGGCCCGCTCCTACCTCAGCGCCCTGGACGACACCGGCTCGCTGCTCACCCGGCTCAGCAGCAGCGGCTGAGGACGTCGGCACCGCACCGGGCGGCGGGTCGCCGCCCGGTGCGGTGCCGACGGTCAGCTCTTTGCCGGCTCCTTGACCAGCCAGTCCAGGAGCGCGTCCAGCGGCTCCTGCCAGCGGGTGTCGAGCATCAGGTCGTGTCCCATGCCGGGGAAGAGCAGCGGGGCCGCGCCGTACCGGCGGGCCGCCCGGGTCAGTGCGGCCGGCGGGACGACCCGGTCGTCCGGGCTGCCCAACACCAGCACCGGCGGGCGACCCACGGGCCTGGTGGGATGCCCTGCTGGCCGCCGTCGAGGCGGCCGGCGGGCTGGCCGACGTGGCGGCCGTGTCGGTCGCCGGTCAGCAGCACGG
>NZ_JACGMO010000235.1:0-4104 GCF_015354745.1 Micromonospora sp. S-DT3-3-22 | reverse complement strand
CCGCCGGTGGCGCCCGCCCCGATCACCCCACCGCCGGTGGCCCCGGCACCGGTCACCCCGGCCGCCGCGGCCGGCCTGCCGACCTCGGCGCCGCCCGCGCGTACCGACCCGGGGATGCCCGTGGTCCGTCGCGGGTCGGACGCGCCGACCGCCATGATGCCGCCGATCCGTCGCGGGGTGGACGCGCCGACGAACCGGCCGGTCTCGGCCCCGCCGCCGCCTCCGCCGGGGATCACCCCGATCGCTCCGGCGCAGCGCGGCACCGTGCCACCCGCCGAGGCGGGTGAGCCGTTCCGGCCGACGCTGACCACCGCCGCGATCAACAACGCCCGCGCCGAGCGGCAGCGCACCGTGATCCCGCCCCGGCCGAAGACCACCGGCGCGCTCTCCACCCCCACCGGCGGATTCAGCGCCACCGACCTGAACGTCCCGGTGCCGGTCAGCCGGCCCGAGCCGGAGCAGCCCACCGCCCCGCCCGGGTCGCGGGCGAACTGGCCGCTGGTCAACAACCCGGAGGACCCGTCCGACAGCTCCGCCAACAACCCGGTGGTGCCGGCGTACGGCGAGCGGGCCGGCCGGTCGGCCGACGCCCCCACCGACGCGGGTGCCGGCCGCCGGATCACCCCGCCGTGGCTCGCCGACGACCTGCCGCAGGAGCCGCCGATGCTGCGGCTGGTGGAGCCGCCGCCGCTGGCCGACCGGGCCCTGCGGGACGGGCTGGACTCCCCCGCCGACCCGCACCTGGACACCCCGCCGCTGCGGCTGGTGGACCGGGACGAGGCCGGCCGGGCCGGGCGACCCCACCGGGCGGAGCAACTGGACCGCCCCACCCGGGCCGAGCGGCCGGGTCGGCTGGACCGTCCCGTTGACCGCCCCGACCGGCTGGACCGCACTGACCGCCCGGAACGTCTGGACCGGGCGGAGCGGCTCGACCGGGTCGAGCGGCCGGCACGCGGCGACCGGCCGGCCCTGGAGCGGCGACCGGAACCGGTCGAGCGCCGTCCCGCGCCGATGGAGCACCGCCCGCCGCCGGTCTCCGACGAGGGCGACGGCGACCTGCTGATCTTCGCCCAGGCGAAGTCGGCATGGTTCGTCGGGCACGGCGACGAGAGCGACCTGGAGTGGTCGTCCACCGCGGACACCGGTTGGCAGGCCGCCGAGAAGGTGGCGCAGCCGGCCGTCGGCGCGGAAACCTCCGCCGGGCTGCCCAAGCGGGTCCCGCAGGCCAACCTGGTGCCCGGTTCGCCGCTGCGCGAGGAGCGTCCGCTGCGGATCGTCCGGGACGCGGCGAGCCTCGCCGAGAACACCACAGGCTACTTCCGGGGTTGGCGTCGCGGCCAGGAGATCGGCGGTTTCGCCGTCGGCGGCCGGCCCGGCCGGGAGGCGGCCGGCGGCTGGGACTTCAGCCGGGACCCGACCGAGCGGGACGACGACCGGGAGTACGAGTTCCGCTCCGCCGGCTACCGCTCCTGACCCTCTGACAGCTCACCGCTGGCCCGACCGGTTCATCCGGTCGGGCCAGCGCCGTTGTGCGGACCGGAACGCACCTGCCCTACCTCGGGCACCGCCTCAGGTCGTTGACCCGCCAGCGGCCCGCAGGGCGGCGCGCGGACACGACCGCCGCAGACCTTCCCCCACCCGGGTAGGCCCACGCCATCCGGGCACGGCCCCAGGCATCCCCAGCCACCCGGACATGCCAGCTTCGCGGGATCAGGGGCAGGGGGCGGAGGGCCGGGGCGGAGTGCCGCCGACGGGCTTCCGGCGTACCGGGTCGGGAAACGCGTACGCGCCCGGTCGCGGCCGGAGCCGCCACCGGGCGCGTACGGAGTCGGTCAGGCCGGCGCGACCGCGCGCGAACGACGCATCGTCAGCACGTACTCGACCAACGAGATCAGCACGTGCTTGGTCGACTCCCGGTTACGGGCGTCGCAGGCGACCACCGGCACGTCGGTCGAGATCGCCAGCGCGTCCCGGACGTCCTGCGGGTCGTGGTACTGCATCCCGTCGAAGCAGTTGATCGCCACCAGGTACGGCAGCCGCCGGTGCTCGAAGAAGTCGATCGCCGCGAAGCAGTCGGCCAACCGGCGGGTGTCGACGAGCACCACGGCACCGATGGCGCCCCGGACCAGTTCGTCCCACATGAACCAGAACCGCGTCTGACCGGGCGTACCGAACAGGTACAGGATCAGATCCCGGTCGATCGAGATACGGCCGAAGTCCATCGCCACGGTGGTCGTCGTCTTGCCCGGCACCTGCCGGGTGTCGTCGACGCCCACACCGGCCGAGGTCATGATGGCCTCGGTGGTCAGCGGCGTGATCTCCGAGACCGAGCCGACCAGCGTCGTCTTGCCGACGCCGAACCCACCGGCGATAACGATCTTCGCCGACGTCACGCGCCCGTTCGGGGCAGGCGGCCGCTGCGACATGTCAGAGCCTGCGAAGTCCACTCAGCACCCTCTCCAGCAGTTCAGTGCCCACCGCGTCGTCCGAGTCGTCCAAGATGGTCGGCTCGTGGACCGCGACCAGGCCGTCCGTCGCCATGTCGGCGATGAGCACCCGGGCCACGCCGAGCGGAAGCTGCATCCGCGCCGCGATCTCGGCGAGCGACTGCACACGTCCGTCACACAGCGCGGCGATGTACTGGTGCTCCCGGCCCTGACCGCCGTTGCCACCGGCAGCAGCGCGACCGCGCACCGTCGTCTCGACGAGCGCCTCCAGGGCGATGTCGAGCCGGGGACGGGTACGACCGCGGGTCACGGCGTACGGCCGGACCAACGCACCTGTCGGTTCGTCACGATCGACCATGTCGCCGCTCACCTCCTTCGTCCCCGGCACCGGCTCTCACCCGGTGGAACCCGTCGTTCTTGTCGTCCCGTGCCGACCAGGCGGTCAGCCCGGTCAGCCCATCATCCCGACAGCCGTACGGGCCTGCGGCGTGAGCGCGTCGCCGACCCGGTCGACCAGCAGCGCCATCTCGTACCCGACCTGACCGACGTCGCAACTGCGCGCGGCCAGGACGGCGAACGACGACCCGTCCGAGATGGACATCAGGAACAGGAAACCGTTGTCCATCTCGACGACGGTCTGCAACACCGCGCCGCCCTCGAAGCAGCGGGCCGCCCCCTGGGTCAGGCTGACCAGGCCGGACGCGATCGCGGCCAGCTGGTCGGCCCGGTCCCGGGGCAGGTCACGCGACGAAGCGAGGAGCAGGCCGTCGGCGGAGACCGCGACCGCGTGCGCGACACCCGGCACCCGGTCGGCGAAGTTGGCCAGCAGCCAACCCAGATCCTGCGTAGTTGTCATCCTTCTTGCTCCTTCTGCCCGCTCCCGCCCGCCGGGCCGGAGCCAGACGACGAGGATTGCTGCCCGCCCGGAGTCGCGTCCGGGTTGGTGGGGTTGTCCGAGGTGGTCCGGCCGCGTTGCACACCTCGATGGTAGGCCGAGAGCAGACCCCTGACCGCTTCCGGCGTCCGCCGCTGCACCGACGTGGTCGGCTTCTCGATCGCCCCCGGCACGAGCTGCGCCATCGGCGTCCGCTTCGGCAGGCCGGTCTGGGTGGTGCCGGCCACCGGTGCCTCGGTCGCGGCCACCGCCGCCCGCCAACCGTCGTCGGCGGCGGTCTGCCAACCGGTGGACTGCGGGGCGGAGCGACGGGTCGCCGGGCCGTCACCGCGACCGGGGAGGCCCCCGTTCACTGTCGGTCCGTTGTCACGCGGCACGCCCCCGGCCGGCGCAGTGTCTGCCATCGGTGCGCTACCTGTCGTCCCTGGTGCGGTGTACTGGGCCGGGTGACCGGCGGTGTCGACGGCCGCATGGGTGGCCGTCGTGCCGTTGGCCGCCTGCTTGGCGCCGGCCGCGTCCTCGGGGCCGGGCTTACGGGTACGGAACCAGGCCGACTCCAGCTCCCGGAAGATCGGCAGCTCCATCGTCTCGTCCGCGTACCGCTGCTGGGGAACCTGCTGCGGTGCCGACGGCCGGTTGGCCGGCGTCGCCTGGGCGGCCCGCACCGGCGGCGCGGGCTGCCGGGTGACCGGCGCTGCCGGCTCGGCGCGCGGCACCCGGGGCAGCTCGGTGGTCATGTCCAGCGCGGCGGCGAGCCGCTCG
>NZ_JACGMO010000234.1:0-4150 GCF_015354745.1 Micromonospora sp. S-DT3-3-22 | reverse complement strand
CGTCGCCGGCCGGACGGCCGACGGGCCGGCCACCGTCGCCGCGACGGCCTCCGCGACCCCGAGCGCCGACCTGGGGTTGCCGAGCACGCCGCCGCGTCGGCCGGGGGTGGAGCCGCCGGTCGGCGGCGGCTGGCCCGCCGGGGCGCCCACCTTCGCCGGGACCGAACCGACCCGGGAGATCACCGGCCTGGCCGGGGTCGACTTCAGCTTCCGGGTGCCCACCGGCTGGAGCTGCACCGAGGCCGGCCGTACCAGCGGTTCGGCGCACTACCGGTGCGGCGTCCCGGCCGCCGACGGGTCGATCATCGGTGGCGACCTGGTCGTCCGGCAGTGCCCCCGGCTCTGCACCGACGAGCGCCGCACCGCGCTGCGCCGGCAGGAGGAGGCATGGGGGTTGCAGTGGATCCGCAGCGGCGAGTTCACCACCTGGGCGGAGACCACCCGGGCGGACGGTACGCCGCGCTACGGGCTGGTCTACCTCTCCTACTGGCGCAGCGTGCCGGAGGACGCGATCGACAGGCAACTGGTGCTGCGGATGACCGCGCCGCCGGACCGCGCGGACGAGGTGCGCAAGGTGGCCGCCTCGGTGCGGGAGGCCACCTTCACCATCTGACGCGGGGGCGAGGCCACCCCCGGTCGACCGGTACCCTTCGACCGGACGTCGACGACGAACCGGTCCGTCCTTCCACGACCGAGCGGGGCCATGTGCGCATGCTGACTGTCTCCCCTGACCGAGCCGGGGCCTGTCCGACCATCGCGGACGCGTTGGAGATCGCGCCGGACGACGCGGTCGTCTCGATCGCCCCCGGCGTCTACCCCGAATCGCTCCGGCTGGACGGCCGGCGGGTCCGGCTGGTGGCCGCCGGCGAGCCGGGCTCGGTCATCGTGGACGGTCGGGCCGCCGGACGCCCGACGGTGGCCTGCACCGGCGGCGAGGTGCTGTTGCAGGGGCTGGTCGTGCAGGCCGGCGACTATCCGGCGGTGGAGGCGGTCGGCGGCCGGCTGCGCATGGAGAAGTGCCAGGCCAGCGCCGGGTACGCCGCAGCCGTGTCGGTACGCGACGGGGCCCGGATCGAGGCCGTCGAGGTCACCGTCACCGGCGGCCAGCACGGGCTGGTCGTCTCGGACGCGGGCGGCACGGTCGAGCAGTGCGAGATCCGCGACGTCACCGACGACGGGATCATCGTGCGGCTCGGGGCCGACCCGACCATCCGCAACTGCACCGTCGGCGCCGCCGGCTTCCGGGGCGTGTACGTCTACCAGGCGGCCCGCCCCACCATCGAACGCTGCGACATCTCCGGCACCGGCGACGCCGGCATCGTGGTCGCGTTGCAGAGCAGCCCCACCATCGTGGACTGCTGGGTGCACGACACCCGGGGCGTCGGCATCGACGTCGGCCGGGGCTGCGGCGGCACGGTCGAGGGCTGCCGTACGGAGCAGACCGCCGCCCCCGGCGTCCGGATCGCGGAGGGGGCCAGCACCGTCCACCGGGCGGCGGAGGCGGGCGGGCGGCCGATGGCCGGGGTGAGCGCGGGCGGCGGGACGGTCGGCCAGGACGAGCGGAAGGTCGAGGAACTCCTCGCCGAACTCGACTCGATGATCGGTCTGGCCGGGGTGAAGGCCGAGGTGCGTTCGCTGATCGATGAGATCCAGGTCAACGAGTGGCGGCGCAACGCCGGGCTGGCGGTGGGTGCGGTCAGCCACCACCTGATCTTCACGGGCGCGCCGGGCACCGGCAAGACGACCGTGGCGCGGGTCTACGGGCAGTTGCTCAAGGCCCTCGGGGTGCTGCCCAACGGCCAGTTCCGGGAGGTGTCCCGGCGGGACCTGGTCGGCCAGTACATCGGGCACACCGCCGAGAAGACCTCCTCGGTGTTCACCGAGGCGCTGGGCGGGGTGCTGTTCATCGACGAGGCGTACACCCTGTCCCGGGCCGGGGGTGCCGGCGGCGACTTCGGCCAGGAGGCGATCGACACCCTGGTCAAGCTGATGGAGGACCACCGGGACCAGGTGGCGGTGATCGTCGCCGGGTACACCACCGAGATGGCCGCCTTCCTGGACGCCAACTCCGGGCTGGCGTCCCGGTTCGCCAAGACGTTGGAGTTCGAGAACTACAGCCCGGTCCAGTTGGTCGACATCGTCGGCCGGATCGCCCGCAACGACGAGTACCTGCTCGCCGAGGGGCTGACCGACGGGCTGCTGGAGTGGTTCGGCCAGATCGAGCGGGACCAGAACTTCGGCAACGCCCGGGAGGCCCGCAAGCTGCTGGAGGGGATGCGCAAGGCGCAGTCCGGGCGGCTGCGCGCGCTGGGACGGATGCCGAGCCGGGACGACCTGCGCACCCTCGTCCTGGACGACCTGCTCGCCGCCACCCGGTGACCGGGATGTCGCCCACCGGGGGCACCGGTGCCCGCAGCGACGCGCCGACCGCCCTGATCGTCCGGGTCCGCGACGCGCCACCCGAGCCGGCCGCCCCGTGGCGGCCCACCGAGGCCGACCAGCCGGCCCCGCCGGAACCCCTGGACGCGCCCTGGCTGCGCCACCTGGCCCGGCTGCTGCCGATGGCGGTCGTCGCCGTCCTCGGCGGGATCGGGCTGAACCGGCCCGGCCTGTGGGAGGACGAGCTGGCCACCTGGGGCATGGTCACCGTCGGGTTCGACGACTTCGTGGCGGTGCTGCGCAACGTCGACGCCTCCATCGGCCCGTACTACCTGCTGATGCGCGGCTGGGTGGTGCTGGCCGGCAGCTCCGACGTCGCGTTGCGGGTGCCGTCGCTGCTGGCCATGGCGGCGGCGGCCGGCCTGGTCGCCGCGATCGGCCTGCGGATCGGCGGGCTGCGGGTCGGGCTGGTCGCCGGCCTGCTGTTCGCGGTGCTGCCGACCACCTCCCGGTACGCGCAGGAGGCCCGGCCGTACGCGTTCGCGGTGTGCGCCGCCGCGCTGGCCACCCTGCTGCTGGTCCGGCTGCTGGAGCGGCCCCGGTTCCTCCGTTACCTGGGGTATTCCGCCGTGGTGGCGTTGCTGGGGCTGATGCACCTGGTGGGCCTGCTGCTGCTCGTCGCGCACGCGCTGGTCGCCTGGCGGGGGGCGCAGCGCCGGCGGGGCTTCTTCGGCTGGCTCGGCGCGGCCGTGGCCGGCACGCTGCCCGTGCTGCCCGTCCTCTGGCTGGGCCGGCAGCAGACCGGTACGCAGATCAACTGGATTCCCCCGGTCACCCTGGACCGGCTGGTCGACACGCCGGAGGCGCTGTTCGGCGGGCCGCTGCTCGCCGGTGCGGTGCTCGCCCTGGCCTTCCTCGGCATGTCGATGCGGGAGCGGGCGGCGGTGGCCACCGCGTGGCTGGTGCTGCCCACCGTCGGCCTGCTGCTCGCCGCCCAGCTCACCCCGCTCTGGCTGCCGCGCTACCTGCTGTTCACGGTGCCGGCCTGGGCGCTGGTCGCCTCGCTGGCGTTGCGGCGCAGCTCGCTGCTGCGGGGCACCGCCGCGATGCTGGCGATCGGCCTGCTCGGCATCCCGGTGCAGGTCGAGATCCGGGGCGTCACCGGCCACAGCCAGGGCACCAAGGACATCGCCGCCGTGCTGCGGGCGCACGCGCGCCCCGGCGACACCCTGGTGTACGGCCCGTTCGACGCCGGTGACCAGCGCACCAGCCGGGACGCGGTGAACCGGTACGTCGACGAGAGCTGGCGACCCCGGGACGTGCTGATGACCGTACCGGCCCGCCGGCAGGGCACCCTGGGGGCGCGGGAGTGCGCCGACCGGGACGTACCGGTGTGTCTGGGTCGCCCGGAGCGGGTGTGGGTCGTCCGCAAGGGAGCCCTCGACGATCCGGTGCAGCGGATCGGGCCGGCCAAGGAGGCCGCGCTCAAGTCGTACGCCGTCGACCGCACCTGGCGGGTCCGGGGCTTCAGCATCGGGCTGCTGGTGCGTAAGCCGGAGGTGGGGAAGTGAGCACCCGGGCCGGCGCGGGGCGCGCCGACGAGACGACGGAGTTCCACCGTCCGGTGCTGCCACCCCGTCCCACCCCACCGGCACCCCCGCCCGGCCCGGTGCCGGCCCGGGACGCGCACCCGCAGCGCAGGCCGGCACCACCGCCCGACCCGGCAACCCCGCGCACGGCACCGCAGCGCGGACCGCTGCGGGACCCGGTC
>NZ_JACGMO010000233.1:0-4178 GCF_015354745.1 Micromonospora sp. S-DT3-3-22 | reverse complement strand
GATCTTCGCCGCTTCCTGGATGACCGGCCAGGGGGTTTCCTCCCGGGCGTCCCACTCGGCGGCGGCCGGGCGCACGACCTCGGCGGCGAAGACGCCACCGCCCGGCAGGAGCCGGTGGACGCGACCCGCCCGCTGCCACCCGCCGACGGGACGACCCGGCCCGAGCCGGCCGGTGCGCCGGTCTGGTCCGGTCGGGCCGGGGTGCCGCCGCCACGGGCCGCCGACCCCCGGGAGCCGGCCGAGTGGTACGCCGAGGAGCAGCGCGGCCGACGCTGGTGGACGCCGATCCTGCTGGGGGTGCTCGGGCTCGTCCTGCTGGGGCTGGTCGGGGTGGGGATCTGGCTGGCCCTGCGGGCGGTGGACACCCCGTCGGACGGGACACCGACCCCACCGCCGACGGCCGTGCCGACGACGGGCGCCGCCCCGAGCACCGCACCGCCCACCACCGCGCCGACCACCGGGCCGCCGACGACCCCACCGACCACCGCGCCGTCGACCGAGCCGGCGGCGATCGCGGTGCCGCCGCTGGTCGGCCTCTCCCAGGAGACGGCGGAGGCGCTGCTGGGGCGGCTCGGGTTGTCCTCCCGGGTGCAGACGCGGGAGTCGGACCGGCCACCCGGCACCGTCCTGTCCACCGATCCGGAGGCCGGCCGGCCGGTGAGGCCGGGTGACGAGGTGACCCTGGTGGTGGCCGCCGAGCCGTCGGCGTCGCCGACCGGCACCGCCACCCCGACCGCCACCCCCACCGGGTGACGGGCCCGGGGCGTTCCGCCGGCCCGGCTCACCACATCCGGCGTCGGGTCCCCACCAGGCCCAGCCCGGCCAGGGAGATGGCCAGCCCGAGCAGGCCGGAGTAGAACAGCGACTGGGCGACGGTCTGCGGGTCGTCCGACGGGTGCCGGGGCTCGGCGAGCGCGGAGGCCCCACCGCCGCCGACCCCGGACTGAGTCGTCCCTCGGTCCCCGCCCGGGTCGGCCGCTTCGTCGCCGTCGGCCGGCAGGTCGTCCCCGGGTGGGGTGTCGGGCCGGCTCCCGGCGGGCGGTGCCGGCTCGGGCCGCGTACCGTCGCCGGGCGGGGCGTCGGCGGGCTCGGCCACGGTGATCTCGGGGGCCGGCACCGGCTCGGCGAGCCGGGTGGCCGACTCGGCCGGGTAGCGGGCCACCACCACGAGGGTGAGGACCGTGCCGATCAGGACCAGCAGCCCGAAGGCGTGTCCGAGGCGGGACCTGTGGTGCCGCCGCGCGGCGGGCAGATAGACCATGGCCATCCCAGGTTCAGGGGCCGGATACGCGCGGGGTGGAGACGTTCGCCGGGGTGGGCGTACCGAGTCTATGGCGGCGGTACGCCCTCCGGCCGGGTAATCGGGGAGTCAGCCCACCGCGATCGGCGCGCGGTTGACCGGCCGGCGCGACCGCGCGGTGTGCTGACGCGGTACGGCTGCGGCCCGCAGCTGGGTCAGCCCGGCCCGCTGGACGAAGATCGAGCGGCGGCTGACCGCGTCGCCCGCGGCGTTCAGCTGGTAGCCGTCGAGCCAGAGCCAGCCGTCGTACGTCGGCCAGTCGAGCACCCGGATCACCCGGAAGGTGATCGGTCGGAGGAACTGCACACTGGCGGCGCGGGTCACGTGCAGAACGTCACCGGAGCGGGGAAGCACATGGGCTCCTGGGAGGATATGGCCGGCGTCGCGTGGCCGGCCGGTGCGGAACGGGGACGGATGCGTTTCCGGCGACGGGGTTGTGCCTCGCGGGCCGGTGCTCGTTGTGGTGGTGGCCGGGGGCGTACCCGCTGGTGGTGGATCGCGCCACCCGGCCATCACCCGGCTGCTCACGGGTGTTACCGCTCCCGCCGCCGCAGCCTTCGGGCGTGCAGCGGCGGGGTCATCAACCCGGGGCAGGTCTCGTGGACTCCTGCGGCCCGGGGCACCCACCCGGCCGGGCGAGCCCCGGGTGATGATCACACCGGGAAATCGACCGGAAACGGTGAGTGACTCGAACCATACGGACAGAGTGCATCAGTGTGATGCGGGATGCAAGTTGCACGTAGACTTTTGCCGATACGCGAAGGCGACACGTGAACCGGGCGCTTGATCACGCCGACTCCGGAGCGGCACACTGGACGCGGTTCCGCCCGACGCGGCCGGCCGACGACCGGTTCCACCCCTTTGCCGCGAACGATCGCCCGCCGCCCGTCGGTCGCGCCCCCGGCGGGTGTGGACGCAGGCGCGATCGACCGGAGGTAACCGGGTGAGCGCGAGGCACCAGCTTCCCCCGTCATCGGCACCTGGGGCGATGCGATGAGCGAACGGCGGAGCCCCACCATCCGGCGTCGTCGGCTCGGGGCCGAGCTGCGCCGCCTGCGCGACGGTGCCGGAATCACCATAGAGGCCGTCGCCGAGCAACTGGAGTGCTCCGCCTCCAAGGTCTCGCGGATCGAGACCGGACACACCTCCGCGACACCCCGCGACGTGCGGGACATGCTCCGCATCTACGGGGTGGTGGGCGTGGAGAGCGAGGAACTGGTGCAGATCGCCCGCGAGGCGCGGCAGAAGGGGTGGTGGCATCCCTACAGCACGGTGCTCGTCGGGGCGTACGTCGGCCTGGAGGCGGCGGCCGGCTCCATCCGCGCGTACGAACAGCAGGTCGTGCCCGGTCTGCTGGAGACCGAGGAGTACGCCAGCGCGATGATCCAGGCCGCCCGCCCGGACTTCACCGCCGACCAGGTGCAACAACGGGTGCGTGTCCGACTGGGCCGTCAGTCGTTGTTGACCCAGGACGATCCGGTCGATCTGTGGGTGGTGCTCGATGAAGCGGTGTTGAGTCGGCCGGTGGGCGGTGACGCGGTGATGCGTAACCAGCTCAGGCGGCTGGTGGAGGTGGCCGAACTGCCGAACGTGACGTTGCAGGTCCTGCCCTTCGAGGTGGGAGCGCACGCCGGCATGGACGGGACGTTCACCATTCTCAGCTTCCCCGAATCGGTTGATCCGGATGTCGTGTACGCGGAGAACGCCACGGGTGGGCTCTTCCTGGAGAAGAGCGACGAGCTACAGAAGTACAGCTTCATCTTCGATCACATTCGAGCAGTGGCCAGGCGACCGGAGGAGTCCATAGCACACATCGCAGAACTGGCAGAGGAGCCGTTGTGGAAATGGCGACCAAGAGGTTCCCCGAGGACCTGACGCAGGCAACCTGGTTCAAGAGCTCAAGAAGCGGGCCGAACTGTGACAACTGCGTCGAGGTGGCTTACGTGATCGGGGCGGTCGGGGTACGGGACTCGAAGGACAAGACAGGTCCCGCCCTCGTATTCGCCCCCGGGGAATGGAACGCCTTCGTCGCCGACGCTCGGAACGGCGCGTTCGGCCAACACTGACCAACGCAGCGTGGCGTTGACCGCGGGCCGGTCGGGGGACACTCCCCGGCCGGCCCGTCGCCACTCGCGCCCCGGGTCGTTGAACCCCTCGGTACGGCGCTGGTCGACGATCCGCCGCAGGTGGCGGCAACCGAGCGAGGCAGGCGATACGCAGATGACGACGATCGGCTCAGACAACCTCACCAACGGCCCCGGCAAGACCGAACGGTTCGGCGGGAAGTACCGTGGCGCGCGCCGCGACACAGTGCTCACCGAGGTCGGCGCCGCCGACACCGAGTTGGGCCGCGACAACACCCCCGCCCCCGAGCAGGCCGGCTCGTCGCTGTCGCTGCCCTCGCTCGACCCGAACCCGCTCACCGAGCCGTCGTTCCCGCCGGCCGGCTGGCCGACGGAACCCCCCGAGTCGCTCGTCGACCACCCGCTGCTGCGCGGCCTGCTGCTGGAGTTGCCGCCGAAGGGCAGCGTCCCGCCGCCGGGCTGGCTGGACCGGTGGTTCGAGGCGACCCGGGCGATCCTGGAACTGCTATACGTGCAGGGAGCCGGCCGCAGCCGATGAGGCGGGCAGCCCGGCCAGCGCGGGGCGGGTGCCCGGCAGGGTCCGCTCGGCGAGCCGGCTGTGCCGCAGCCCGTGGCGTACCCCGATGGCGAGGACGGCCAGCCCGCCGACGGTGAGCGCCACCCCGGTCACCCCGGTGCCGGCGCTCAGGTCGAGCCCGCCGGCCCGCAGCAGGCCCGGCAGGGTGGCCAGCGCGGTCACCTGTACGGGCAGCCCGATCAGCGGGTGCCCGGCGGCGGCCCGCAGGCCGTACGGC
>NZ_JACGMO010000232.1:0-4389 GCF_015354745.1 Micromonospora sp. S-DT3-3-22 | reverse complement strand
CGCGCTCTTCGACGCCGTCGCCGGCCCGCCGGCCCCCGGCATCGACGCCCTGACCCGGGTGTACGCCGACCAGCTCGCCCGGGTCGCCGCCACCGCCCATCCCGGCCGGTTCCGGCTGCTGGTGGCCGCCGAGTCGGCCGGCGCGCTGATCGCGGTGGAGATGGCCGCCGTCGGGCTGCCCTGGCGTGCCGACGTGCACGACGGGATCCTCGCCGAGCTGCTGGGCGAGGCGTCCCCGGTGGGTGGGCCGCCCCGGCGGCTGGCCGAGCTGGCCGCCCGGATCGCCGAGGCGCTCGGCGTCCGGCAGGTGCACGCCGACTCCCCGGCGGAGCTGCTGCGCGCCTTCGCCCGGGTCGGGGTGGAGTTGCCCAACACCCGGGCCTGGGTGTTGCGCGGTGTCGACCATCCGGCCGTCCCGCTGGTGCTCGAATACAAGGAGCTGTACCGGATCTGGACGGCGCACGGCTGGGCCTGGCGGGACGCGTGGGTCCGGAACGGCCGGTTCCGCCCGGAGTACGTCCCCGCCGGGGTGGTCTCCGGCCGGTGGGCCACCCGGGGCGGTGGCGCGTTGCAGATCCCCAAGGTGATCCGGCGGGCGGTGGTGGCCGATCCGGGCTGGCGGCTGGTGGTGGCCGACGCCGGTCAGCTGGAGCCCCGGGTGCTCGCCGCGGTCTCCGGTGACGCCCGGCTGGCCACCGCCGGGGCGGCCGGGGACCTCTACGCGGCGCTGGCCCAGGACTCCTTCGGCGGTGACCGGGCCCGCGCCAAGCTCGCCCTGCTCGGCGCGATGTACGGGCAGACCGGGGGTGGGGCGCTGCCGGCCCTGGCGGTGCTCAAGCGCAGCTATCCGACCGCCTTCGGCTACCTGGAGGCGGCGGCGCGTACCGGGGAGGCGGGGGGCCTGGTCCGGTCCTGGCTGGGCCGGACCTGCCCGCCGGGGGCGGTCGGGTCCGGCGACGGTGACGACGCCCCGGTGGACCCGGACGCCGGGGCGGACCCGCGCTCGCCCCGGGCGCGGGCGGCCCGCTCCCGGGGCCGGTTCACCCGCAACTTCGTCATCCAGGCCACCGCCGCCGAGTGGGCCTCGACGCTGCTCGCCTCGCTGCGGGGAGAGCTGGCCGGGGTCGGTGGGGAGCTGGTCTTCTTCCAGCACGACGAGGTGATCGTGCACTGCCCGGCCGAGCTGGCCGACCCGGTGGCCGAGGCGATCCGCCGCGCCGGGCAGCGCGCCTCGGCGCTGCTGTTCGGCCCCACCCCCGTGCGCTTCCCCCTCGACCTCTCCACCGTGACCACCTACGCCCAAGCCTGACCCCACCCACCCACCCACCCACCTCCCCACCCCACCCCACCGGCCCCGTCGCGGCGCCCGCCCCCGGTGATCAAGAGGTTTGCGTCAGATTCGCCCGCTCGCGGTGACGCGAACCTCTTGATCACCGGGGCGAACCGGGGGCAAACCAGGGGCGCGGCGGGTGGGGAGGGCGGGCTGGTTCAGGGTATACGCGTGAAATATCCGTTTCGTGCCGACACTCATCCCCCGGGGGCTCGTTGCACCCGGTGTGCGTATCGCAGGAATGATCATCGCGGCGGGTGGGGGGCGTCGGCTCGGCGGCCCCGAGGCGTTGCTGCGCCAGGGGGACCGGCTGCTGGTCAGCTGCATGATCGACACGATGATCGCGGCCGGCTGTGAGCAACTGGTGGTGGTGCTCGGGTCGGCGGCCGACGAGGTGCGGGCGGCGGCCGACCTGAGTCCCGCCACGGTGGTGGTCAACCGGGCATCGGGGGCCGGGGTGGGCTCGTCCATCCGGGCCGGCCTGGCCGCGTTGGCCGACGAACGGGTCGAGGCGGTGGTGGTGGTGCCTGTCGACATGCCCGGTCTCACCCCGGAGGCGGTCCGCCGGGTGGCGGCGTTGCCGTACCCGGACGTGCTGGCCTGCGCCACCTACGACGGGCTGCGCGGGTACCCGATGCTGTTCGGCCGTCGGCACTGGGCCGGCATCGCGACCCTGGCCAGCGCCGACATCGGCGCCCGACCGTACCTGCTGGCGCACAAGGACCAGATCGTCGACATCGCCTGCGACTCGGTGGCCGACGGCAACCGGGTGGACACCCCGGAACTGATGGCGCTCTACGGCCTCACCGTGCCGCCCCAGCGGGTCGGCGTCTGAGCGTGGTCAGCCGTCGGGCGGGCGGCAGATGTCGACGGAGTGCCGGGGGCGCAGCCGCCCGTCGAACGCGACGGTGACCGCCGGCCGGTCGACCAGCGACACCCGGACCGTCCGCTCGCCGACGAACTCGGCGTCGATCCGCCCCCGGGGGCGTTCGTAGCGGCAGGTGACCAGTTCCCGGTCGGCGTCGTGGCTGAGCAGCCCGGCCCGGGTGCGTACCCGCAGTTCGGTGTGCGGCAGGTCCTTCCAGTCGCGGGTGTCCAGCCGGACCACCGCGTACCGGCCGTCGGGGGAGACGGCCAGTGTGGAGTCCCGCTCGACGGTCGAGGCGAATCCGGTGCGGTACATGCCCCACGCGCCGGTGCCCACGCCGAGCAGCACCGCGCAGCCGAGCGCGCCCGACCGAAGCGCCGTCGTGGCGGGCGGTTGCCGGGCGGCCAGCCAGCCGGCGGCCACCAGCGTCAGCGCGGCCAGGGTGGCGAGCCCGAGCAGGGGCAGCGGCCGGTGCAGGAAGCGTGCCGCCGGATAGAGCCGGGCGTACCCGGCGTCCCAGAGCACGCCCGCGAAGAGGGCCAACGACAGCAGCGTCAGCAGGCCGGCGAGGAGCCGTCCGCGACCGGACCCGGCGAGGGGGCGGGTCCCGGGGCCGGCGGACATGCTACGCATCGTAGGCGTGCGGAGCGCTCCCGGGCCGTCCCACGTTCGGCTGGTCCCGGTGTTTCGCGCCCACCGCCCGGGGTGGACGCCGACCGGTCAGACCTCGATGTTGAACCGTTGCAGCACCGAGGGGGCGACCAGACCGACGGCCGCGAGCACGGAGAGCACCGTCAGCGCGGTCCGCAGCACCACCACCTCGGCCTTGCTGCCGGTACGCAGCGCGATGCTGTTCGGTAGCCCGATCATCGTCCACATCCGGCGCTTGATCGGGATCGGCCAGAGGATCGGGACCCCGGCCTTGGTGATCATGTCGCCGAGGATGTGCACGAAACAGCCCACCCCGACGGCCAGCCCGATCATCGGATAGCCGCGGTCACCGGGCAGGTTGGCGAAGGTGAACCAGGCGGCGGCGGCCGAGACGAGGGTGACGATCACCCAGCCGGCCCGCTCGGCCCACTCGTCGAACAGCCCGCGCAGCGCCAGCCCGATCATGAAGAACAGGATGCTCACCACCGCCCACTTGCCGTACGCGGTGCACAGCGCGGTGGTGCCCCAGCCGACCAGCACGGTGAACGGGATGGTGTGGGTCAGGGTGCGGTGCCCGTTGTTGCGGCGCGGGTCGCGGCTGAGCTTGGTGGCGTAGTAGACGCCGAGCGAGATCTTCTCCATCACCTCGGCGACGAACAGCGAGAAGACCCCGAAGGTGCGGGCCACCGTCGCGCCGCCCTGGTTGCGGGTGACCTTGCCGGAGAGGTCGAGGTCAGGAAAGAGCGCCCCACCGGCGCAGACGGCGGTGCCGACGGCCAGGGCCAGCGGTGACTGGTGGTAGTCGGCGAACTGGTCCAGCGCCCACGACCCGGTCAGCCACACCGCCGCGCCCGACAGCGCGTGGGACGGTCCCATCATGTCGCCTCGCCCCTCCCCGTTTTCTTGATCGACAACGCTACGCCACTGTGTCAGAACCGCCGCCGACAGGGCAACAACCCGTTCGGTCCACAGGGGAGGGTGTCAGGTGGCGGCAGGGCGGAAACTCTGCCGGATCATCAGGAAGTATGTCGCGTTGACCTGCCAGTCGAACTGGTCTGTCAGCCATGAGACGGTGTAGGCCCGTCGCGGGGCGACCCGGACCAGCAGTCGGGCGGTGTGCAGCCGGGCCCCGGTCGGGCCGGTCCACTCGCACTCCCACAGCGCCCCGCCACGGAACATGTCCAGCGCGGAGATGTCCACCCGCCGGTAGCCGGTGAGCCGACCGTCGTCGGTGAGCCGGCGTTCCTCGGCCCGCCAGTGGGCGACCGGGTCGGCCGGGGCGACACCGGGGGTGATGCTGAGCACCCGGGGGCCGCCGGGCTCGCGCAGACAGGTCACCGGGCCGTCGGTGTAACGCAGCCAACCGGCCGGCGCGGCGATCCGGAAGCCGTCCGGGTCGGCGTACCAGGTCCAGCCCGCGACCAGGCCGAAGCGCTCACCCGGCGGCGGCGGCGCGGACCGGACCGGGGTGGCGTCGGCCGGCGCGGGCGCGGCGCACGGGAAGGCCGCCGGCCGGGCCGTCCCGGTGCCGGCGCCGACG
>NZ_JACGMO010000231.1:0-4431 GCF_015354745.1 Micromonospora sp. S-DT3-3-22 | reverse complement strand
GACGGGCTGGCGAGGGTCCGTCGGGCACTGGTCGAGGGACGGGTGGAACCCCGGATGCTGGACAGTCGGGGTGGGGATCGCGCCGAAGCGGCTGGTCGCCCGGGAGAGCGTCCAGCCCGGACAGCGCGTCGACCCGGGCACGCTCGCCGGGATGCGGTTCCTGATCACCGGCGGCGGACCGGTCGGGGCGTACCTGGCGGAGCTGCTCGGCGCGCACGGCGCCGGCGGCCAGCTGGGGGTGCTCGACAGCGAGCAGGCCGACCAGGGCTTCGACGGGGTGCTGGTGCTCGACGGGCTGACCAACCTCGACGAGCCGCTGCTGCCCGCCGTGTTCCCGCTGTTGCAGCGGGCCCTGGCCGCCGGGCCGCGCTGGCTGCTCGCCGCCGGGGCGCAGGACGTCGCCGGCGCGGCCGACGGCATGCCCGGCCTGTTCCGCACGATCGCCCGCGAGTACCCGGGGCTGACCGCCCGGTTCGTGGCGGTGGACCCGGCGGCGACGCCGGAGGTGCTGGCCCGGCAGCTGCTCGACGAGCTGCTCACCGCCGCCGACGCCCCGGTGGTCGCCCGGCGTGGCGACGAGCGCTACGTCGCCGACCTGGTCCCGGTCGAGCTGGGCGCGCTGGCCGCCGGGGGTGCCGGGCCGGCCGGCGACGGGGTGTCCGAGGCCGCCGCGATCGGGTTGGAACGCGACTCGGTGGTGGTGCTGATCGGTGGGGCGCGGGGCATCACCCCGTGGTTCGCCCGGGCGCTCGCCTCGGCCAGCGGCTGCCGCATCGAGCTGGTCGGCCGTACCCCGTTGCCGTCCGGCCCGGAGGACCCGGAGCTGGCCGCCGCCACCGACCGCGCCGCGCTGGTCGGTGTGCTGGCCCGGCGGGGCCTGTCCTCGCCGGCCGAGATCTCCCGCACCGCCCAGGCCGTCCTGGCGGCCCGGGAGGTGACCTCGACGATCGCCGAGCTGACCGAGCTGGGTGGGGAGGTCCGCTACCACGCCCTGGACGTCCGGGACGTGGCGGCGACCCGGGTGCTGCTGGCCGCGATCCACGCCGAGTACGGCCGCCTCGACGGGGTGGTCTACGCCGCCGGGATCATCGAGGACAAGCTGATCGCCGAGAAGGACCCGGCGTCGTTCACCCGGGTCTTCGACACCAAGGTCGACGGGGCCCGGGGGCTGCTGGCGGGCCTCGACGCGCTGCCCGGCGCGCCGCGGTTCCTGGTCTTCTTCGGCAGCATCGCCGCCGCCTACGGCAACCGGGGACAGGCCGACTACGCGGCGGCCAACGACGCCCTGGACGCCATCGGCACCCGGTACGCGGCCCGAACCGGGGTACGCACAGTGACCGTCCACTGGGGCCCGTGGGCGCCCGGCGTCGGCCACGGCGGCATGGTCACCGCCGAGCTGAGCCGGGAGTACGCCCGGCGCGGCATCGGCCTGATCGACCCGGAGGAGGGCGCGCTGGCCCTGCTGCGCGAGCTGGCCTGGGCCGACGCGTCGGTCACCTCGGTCGTCTACACCGCCTCCGGGTGGTGAGGGCGTCGATGTGCCGTCCCGCCCCCACCCGCCCCACCCGTCGGAGGAACCGATGAACAACGGCGCCGCTGCGCCCGGCCAGATCGCGATCGTGGGGATGGCCGCCCTGATGCCCTCCGCCGGTGACCTGGAGAGCTACTGGCGCAACCTGATCGGCGGGGTCGACGCGATCACCGACGTCCCCACGCACCGCTGGGACGAGGAGTTCTACGACCCGGAGCAGTCCCACCGGGCCGACCGGATGTACTGCCGGCGCGGCGGGTTCGTCGACGAGTTCGCCACCTTCGAGCCGCTGCGGTTCGGGGTGATGCCCGCCTCGGTGGGCGACATCGAGCCGGACCAGCTGATCACGCTGGAGGTGGCCGCCGCGGCGATCGACGACGCGGGTGGCGGCGACCGGCTCCCGGCGCGCGACCGGATCGGCGTCATCCTCGGCCGGGGCGGCATCCTCAGCCCCGCCCAGGCCCGCTACGCCCAGCGGGTGCGGATGTCCAGCCAGGTGGTCAGCATCCTGCGGGAGCTGATCCCCGACGTCGACCCGGCCCGGCTGGAGCTGCTGCGCAAGAAGTTCGACGAGCGGCTCGGGCCGTACCAGCCGGAGGGGACGATCGGCCTGGTGCCGAACCTGGCCGCCTCCCGGGTGGCCAACCGGCTCGACCTGCGCGGCCCGGCGTACACCATCGACGCGGCCTGCGCGTCGTCGCTGATCGCCGTGGACCAGGGCATCACCGAGCTGCTCAACGGCCGGTTGGACGCGGTGCTCGCCGGTGGTGTGCACCACGTGCACGACATCAGCTTCTGGTCGGTGTTCAACCAGCTCCGGGCGCTGTCGCGGCGGGGCGAGATCCGTCCGTTCGACGCCGCCGCCGACGGGCTGCTGATCGGCGAGGGCACCGGCGTGGTGGTGCTCAAGCGGTACGCCGACGCGGTGCGCGACGGCGACCGGGTGTACGCGGTGATCCGGGGCAGCGGGGTGTCCAGCGACGGCAAGTCGGCGAGCATGTTCAACCCGGCGGTCTCCGGTCAGGTGCTGGCGATCCGGCGGGCCTGGGAGTCCGCCGGGCTCGACCCGACCGCCCCGGACGCGCTGGGGCTGCTGGAGGCGCACGGCACCGGCACCCCGACCGGGGACGCCGCCGAGCTGACCACGGTGGCGGAGGTGTTCGGCCCGTACACCGGTGGGCCGCGTCCGGTGATCGGCTCGGTGAAGTCGATGATCGGGCACACCATGCCGGCGGCCGGGGTGGCCGGCCTGATCAAGGCGGCGCTCGCGGTGCACCGGGGGGTGCTGCCGCCGACGCTGCACTGCGAGACACCGCGCAAGGAGATGGCGGCGACCCGGTTCGCGCCGATCGACACCGCCCGGCCGTGGGAGAGCGACGGCCCGCGCCGGGCCGGGGTCAACGCGTTCGGGTTCGGTGGGATCAACGCCCACCTGATCATCGAGCAGGCCCCGGTGTCGGTGGGTGAGCCGGTGGTGGGGCTGACCGCACCGGCCGCCGGCCGGGCCGTGGTCGACGAGCCGGACCAGGTGCTCTGGCTGGCCGCGTCGGACCCGGCCGGGCTCGCCGAGCTGCTGGACCGCGACGACCAGGAGGTACGCCGGATCGGCGTCGAGCTGGCCGCCCGCTCCGGCGGCGACTCCCCGGGGACGGCCCGGTTGGGCATCGTCAACCCGACCGACAAGCTGCTCGCGGTGGCCCGCAAGACGGTGGCCCGGGGGCAGGCGTGGCGGGGCGGGCGGGACATCTGGTTCAGTCCCCGACCGCTGCTCGGCGCGGGGGCGGGCAGGCTCGCGTTCGTCTTCCCCGGCCTGGAGGCGGAGTTCGCCCCCCGGACCGCCGACCTGGCAGCCCACTTCGGCCTGCCGGACCGCGAGTGGTCCGCCGCCGACCTGGGCCGGCACGGCGCCGGCCTGATCGAGGTGGGCAAGCTGCTCGACACCGCGCTGACCCGGATCGGGGTACGACCCGACGCGGTCGCCGGGCACAGCATCGGCGAGTGGACCGCCGCCGCGGTCAGCGGCCAGATCAGCACCGCCGCGATGGACGAGTTCCTCGACCTGTTCAACGCCGACTCGGTGGAGGTCTCCGGGTACGTCTTCGCGGCCGTCGGGGCCGGCGCGGACCGGGTCGCCCCGCTGCTCGGCGACTACCCGGGGGTGGTCCTGTCGCACGACAACGCCCCGGCGCAGTCGGTGGTGAACGGCCCGGAGCCGCAGGTCGACCGCCTCGTCGAGGCGCTGCGTACCCGCAACATCCTGTGCCAGAAGCTGCCGTTCCGGTCGGCGTTCCACACCCCCGCCTTCGCCGACGGGCTCACCTCGATCGGCGCCGCCCTGGGCCGCTGGGAGGTGCACCCGACCCGGATGCCGGTGTGGTCGGCGACCCTGCACGCGCCGTTCCCGGCCGACGAGGAGGAGGTCAACCGGATCTTCGTCCGGCACATGATGGAGCCGGTCTGGTTCCGGCAGACCGTCGAGGCCATGTACGCCGCCGGGTTCCGGGTGTTCCTCCAGGTCGGTGCGGGGCAGCTCGCCTCGCTGATCGGGGACAACCTGCGCGGACGCGAGCACCTGGCGATGCCGGTGAACACCGCGCACCGCAGCGGGTTGAACCAGTTGCGCCGGGTCGCCACCGCCCTGTGGGTGGAGGGGGCGGCACCGGACCTGGGCGCGCTGTCCGCGCGGGGCACCGCCGCGCCGGTGGCCACGACCGGTCGTACCCCGGCCACGGGTGGTGCCGACGGCACCGCGAAGGCCGGCGGCCGGCGGGGTCCCCGGTTGAAGCTCGACCTCGGTGGGCCGCTGGTCCGCCTCGGCGCGGACGCCGCCGGCCTGCTCGGGGTCACCGTGTCCGACGGGTCGGCGGCGACGCCGGGTGCCGGCGACGGCGTCGCCCGGC
>NZ_JACGMO010000230.1:0-4440 GCF_015354745.1 Micromonospora sp. S-DT3-3-22 | reverse complement strand
GTCGGTGCCTCGGGACCCGGCCGTGCCGACGCCACGCGGGCCGAGGGCGGCTCCTCCCGCGCGTCCCCCGGCGGTGGTCCCCGCCTCGCGTGCCCCGCTGCCGGCCCCCGCTCCGGACGACCCGGTGACGCTGCCGACGCGTCGGGGTCCGGCGGCGGTGCCGACCCCGCGAATGCCGTCGGCGATGCCGACCCCTGTGGCACCGACCCCGGTGGGGCCGTCGGCGCGGGAGGCGGTGGCACCGGCGGCGCTCGGTCGACCGGTGACGGTCGACCCGTCCCTGCCGTTGCCGCCGGACGACGACGAGAAGGCCGCCTACCGGCACCGCCGGCTGCCGGTGCTGATGATCGCCTCGTTCGTCAGCTTCACCGGGCTGCTCACCAGCCAGCTGCTCTTCGTCCGGATGGCGCCCTGGCTGCTGTTGCTGCTGCCGCTGTTCGGCTTCACCGTCCTCTACTACCTGATCTCGGCGACGGTGAACATCGGCACGCCCGGGTTCGACCTGGACCGGCACCGTCGGCTGGTGCGCGACTTCCGGCCGCCCGTGCACCCGTCGGTGGACGTGTTCCTGCCGGTCTGCGGCGAGGCGACCGAGGTGCTCCGCAACACCTGGGAGCACGTCAGCCGGATGGTCGACCACTACCCGGGCCGGGTGCACGTCTACGTGCTCGACGACTCGGCGACCGACGAGCGGGAGGCGATGGCGCTCGCCTTCGGCTACGTCTACCAGCGCCGCCCCAACCGGGGCTGGTACAAGAAGGCCGGCAACATGCGGTACGCATACCAGCGCACGCTGGGCGAGCACATCCTGGTGCTGGACGCCGACTTCACCCCCCGGCACGACATGCTCGACGAGATGGTGCCCTACCTGGCCGCCGAGCCGGATCTCGGGATCGTGCAGTCCCCGCAGTACTTCCGGGTGCACTCCGGGCAGGGCTGGCTGGAACGCGGGGCCGGGGCGGTGCAGGAGCTGTTCTACCGGATGGTGCAGGTGTCCCGGCAGCACCACGAGGCGGCGATCTGCGTCGGCAGCTGCGCGCTCTACCGCCGGGAGGCGCTCGACGCGATCGGCGGTTCCACCCTGATCGAGCACTCCGAGGACGTCCACACCGGATTCGACATGCGGCGGCGCGGCTGGCGGCTGCGCTACCTGCCGGTGCCGCTGGCCACCGGCCTGTGCCCGGCCGACGTCAACTCGTTCTTCACCCAGCAGTACCGCTGGTGCGCCGGCTCGATGAGCCTGCTCGGGTCGACGAAGTTCTGGAACACCCGGATGCGGCTGCGCACCCGGCTGTCGTACCTCTCCGGGTTCTGCTACTACCTGCACACGGCGCTGTTCACCTTCGTCGGGCCGCTGGTGCCGATCGTGCTGCTGGCCTGGTTCCCGCAGTCGGTGGCCCCGGCCAACTACGTGTGGATCGTGCCCAGCCTGATCTACAACCTGGTGGTGTTCCCGCTGTGGCACCGGTGCGCCTACCGGGTGGAGGCGTGGACCGTCAAGATGATCTACGGCTGGTCGCACGCCTTCGCCATCTGGGACCTGCTGCGCGGGCAGAGCATGGGCTGGCAGCCCACCGGCGGCACGGGACGGAAGAACAGGACGGGTCGACTGTGGTGGGGAATGGCCGTCTGCACGGCGGGCAGCGGAGCACTCTGGACCGGCCTGGCGGCCCACCGGATGATCACCGACGACCTGTGGACCTTCGCGCCGGCCTTCCTCGGTGGCGCGTTCTACCTGGCCGTCGCGTTGCAGGCGCTGCTGGTGAAGCCGGCGCGGGACATCCGGCCGGAGCGTTCCCGGTGACCTCCCGCCAACTGTTCACCATCGTGACGCTGTTCGTGATCGGGGTCTTCGGCTACGCCGCGCTCGCACCCAGCCCCGCCAGCCGGCCGGCCCGCTTCGCCACCGAACCCAGCGCGTCGGCCTCCCCCACCGGCCCGCCCCCGGCGTACGACGTCCGCCCGCTGGTGCAACCGCAGGGCCGCTACCTGGGGGTGGCGCTGAGCGGGGCACCGCAGGACATGAGCCGGGTCGACCGGTTCGCCGACCTCGTCGGCAGCAAACCCAACATCATCACCATCTACGAGAGCTTCGACGACGAGTTCGCCGCCGCCGAGGTCCGCCGGGTCCACCGGTACGGCGCACTGCCGATCGTCCGCTGGGAGCCGTTCAAGGCGAAACTGAAGGACATCGCCGCCGGCCGGCACGACCCGTACCTGGTGGAGTTCGCCGTCGCGGTACGCCGGCTCAACCTGCCGGTCGCGCTCACCATCGCGCACGAGATGAACGGCCACTGGTACTCCTGGGGCGCGCACGACAACACCGCCAAGGAGTTCGTCGCCGCCTGGCGGCACATCCACGCCGTCTTCGCCCGCGCCGACGCCACGAACGTCATCTGGACCTGGACCCCGAACGTGGTCAACCCGGTCCCGTCGGTGAAGCTCGCCCCGCTCTACCCCGGCGACGCGTACGTGGACTGGGTCGGCATCGACGGCTACTTCACCCGGCGCGGCGAGCAGACCTTCGACGACCTGTTCGGACCCACCATCACGCAGGTCCGGAAGTTCACCACCCGGCCGCTGCTGATCGTGGAGACCGGGTCCGAGCCGGGCGCGATGCGCCGCCGGGCGGTCGACGAACTCTTCACCGCCATGCGGAAACGACCCGACCTGCTCGGGTTCGTCTACTTCAACCAGAAGGGCTCCGGCGACTGGGTGATCGACTCGGACAAGCCGGCGCTCGCCGCGTACCGGTCCGGGGCGGCGGCCGACCCCCGGATCGGTTTCCGGGTCAACTGACCCGGGCCGCCGACCCACGGGCCCCGGGGCGCTGCGCCGGGTTCCTATGATGAGGGCGGCCTGCCGTGGGCGGGCCGCACGGGTCGACGCGTCTGGGGGGCAGCCGGAGATGACCGGAGCACCACGGCCGGCACACGCCGCACTCCCGGCGGACGACCCCGACGCCCGGGTGCACCTGGCACCCCGCCGCCGGCCCGGCCGGATCGGCGAACTGCACGTGCTGCAACTGCTCCTGCTGGAGGCGGTGCTGCTCGGCGTCCTCGCCAGTGGACTGTTCGGGCTGCCGGTGCTGGTCGTCGCCGCACTGTGCGGCGTACTCCTGCTGACCGTGGTGTTCCTGCGCTCGCGGGGCCGCTGGTGGCTGGAACGGCGGGCCCTGGCCCGGCACCAGCGGCGACGGGCCGCCGCGACGGTCCCGGTCGCCGCCGACCCGGGGTTGGACGCCCTGCAACGACTCGCGCCCGGCCTGTCGGTGGGCACCGTGGCGATGGCCGACGGTACGCGGATCGGGGTGGCCCGCGACGACGCCGGCTGGTTCGCGGTGGCCGCCGTCGACGGCTCCGGGCCGACCGGTGACGCGCCGGCCGGCCTGCCGCTGGACGTGCTGGCCACCGCGCTGGCCGAGTCCGGCCAGCCGGGCACCGTGCTCCAGGTGGTGACCAGCACCGTGCCGGCCGGCGGTCCGACCGACGACCCGACCGCCCCGGCGCGGGAGTCCTACCGGCAGTTGCTGGCCGGCCTCGGCGGCACTCCGGTCCCGGCCGGCCGGGCGACCTGGGTGGCGGTCCGGCTGGACGCCCGCGCGCTGGCCGAGGCGGTCGGCGACTACGCGGTCGACCTGGGCGTAGCCCCCTCGGTGGTGGCCGCGCTGGCCCGCCAGACCGGCAGGTCGCTGCGCCGCAGCGGGGTCGAACACCGGCTGTTGGACGCGCACGGCCTGCTCGCCGCCGTCGGCCGGTCCTGCGGCTTCACCCCCGGCGTCCCGGCCGGCGCGACCGAAGTCCGCGAGGAGTGGTCGGCGTGGCACTGCGGGCCGCTCGCGCACCGCTCGTTCTGGATCCGGCGCTGGCCGCCGGTCGACCGGGCGGCGGCCATGCTCGGCTGGCTGGAGACACTGCCGGCGTCGCTGGTGACGGTGTCGTTGACGGTGGCCACGAACGGCCCGGGTGAGGATCTCGACCTGCGCGGCCTGGTCCGGGTGACCGGGCCGGCGGAGTTGCTGCCGCAGCTGTGCGGGCCGGCGGTCGACGGGGTACGGCAGGCCGGCGGGGAACTCTTCCCACTCGACGGCGAACACGGCCCGGCGGTGTACGCGTCGGCACCGACGGGAGGTGGCGCGGGATGACCGGCCCTGGTGACGACCGGCGTACGGCGGTGCCGGCCACCTTCGGCACCTCCCCCGACCAGCCGGCCGGACCGTACCGGGACCCGTACCTGCAGGGGCCGGCCGGTGAGCCGTACCCGGTGGGTGGGCCGGATCCGCAGGGGCCGGCGGTGGCCGGGGCGTACCCGGGCGGGGCGGTCGCCTCGGCCGCCGTACCGCCGCCGGTGGCCGCGCCGCCGGTGGCCGCGCCACCGGTCGCCGCGGACGCGCCGGTGCTGGGCGCGCCCCGCGCCCGGGTCGACGCGGAGGCCGACGCC
>NZ_JACGMO010000022.1:0-73996 GCF_015354745.1 Micromonospora sp. S-DT3-3-22 | reverse complement strand
CCGCGCCGAGCCCGGCGTGCAGCGCGTCGACCGCCAGCCGGGCCGGGTCCTGGAGCACCGGGCCACCGGCGAACCCACCGGCACAGGCACCGTGCAGCACCGCGTCGAGCAGCCCCGAGGTGGGCCGCTGCTCCAGCGCGTCGGCGGCGACCAGGGCCGTCGCGGCACCCGGACCGGGGTACGCGGCGTAGCTGGTGTCGACGGTCAGCCCCACCTCGGCGAGCCGGGCCCGCAGCTGCTCCCGGTTGGCCGGGCGGCCCGCGTCGAGCACCCCGCCGATGCTCCACGCCGCGTCGCCCCGGTCGGCGTACCAGGGGGTCGGGGCGACCAGCCGGGACACCCCCAGCGGATTGTCCAGCCGCAGCAGCAGCGTGCCGCCGGGACGCAGGGCGGCGGCCAGCCGGGCCAGCACCCCCGCCCAGCCCAGCCGGGCACCCTCCACCGACTCGACGGCGTCCAGCCCGGCCCCGGCCACCACCACGTCGAAGGTGTCGGCCGGGTCCAGTCCGGCCGGCCCGCCGACGATCACCCGGGCGGCCCGGTCGGCCAGCGCCACCGCGTCCGGGTGGCTGCGCAGCAGGCAGGTCACCTCGGCGTGGGCGAGGCGGTCGAGCAGCGCCGGGTCGTGCGGCCCGGCCAGCAGCACCCGCGCCCCGGCCGGGACGACCCGGGCGGCCAGCGCGCCCAGCGGCCCACCGTCGGCCAGCCGCTGCTCCGGCAGGTCGGACCAGGCCAGCATCTCCCCGCCGGGCAGGACGACGGGGGCGGTGGTTCCAGTGGTCAACTCGTTCCTCCTGCGGGGTGCGCCCAGCCGAGCAGCTCCCGCAGCTCGGCCGGGGTGCAGCGGTGGTCGGTGCCCAGCTCGGCGCGGGCGATCCCGACGGCGGTCGGCAGGTCCACCGACTCGCCGTGCAGCTCCGGCCACTGCCGGCGGATGCGGGCGGTGCCGCCGAAGGTGGGGTCCTCCTTGGCCAGGATCATCGGGTCGCCGTAGACGGCCGGTTCGCAACCGGCGGCGATGCCGTAGAAGATGGCGCTGGTCAACCGGTTGGACGCCACCCGGGCGTGCCGGCGCAGCTCGGTGAGCTGCTTGTCCAGGAACAGCGGGTCGGTGTCCCGCCACCAGTGCCCCCGGTAGCCGTGGCAGATCACCCGGAAGCCGGCGTTCTCGTAGAGCCGCCGCACCCGGCGCATCCCGTACTCGTGCCAGTAGAGGCAGACGGTGACCGGGCCGGGTTCGGTGTCCCTGATCCGGGCGATCAGCGCCCGGTGGTCGCCCTTGACGTGCTGGCCCTCCCAACCGTGGAACGGGTACCAGATGGTGCCCTCCCGCTCGGCCGGCGGCGGGTCGTCGGCGCGCAGGTCGAGCAGGTACGCGAAGGGCGCCCCGGTGACCACCACGTTGCGCCGCCCCACCGACCAGGCCCGCCGCCGAGTCTGCTCCGACCAGAGCAGGCTGGGGGTGCGTTCGGCGTACGGGTGGCCGGGGGCGAGGCCGTCGCCGATGTTCCAGCCGTGCTGGACGTACCCGTTGATCCGGGGCGGGTGGCCGTCGCCCAGCCCGCAGTAGCGGGCCAGCACGTGGGCGTGGCCGTAGAAGTGGTTCGCGTGGTGCATCGGTTCCCCCGGTCAGGCGGCGGTCGGCGCGGTGACGCCGCGCAGCGCCGCGCCGAGCGCGTCGATCACCCGGTCCTGGTCGGTGTCGGTGAGGCCCGGGTACAGCGGCAGCGAGAGCTGCTGGGCGTAGAACGCCTCGGCCACCGGGCAGGACCCGCGCCGGTAGCCCAGGTCGGCGAAGGCCGGGTGCCAGTGCACCGGCAGGTAGTTGACCTGTACGCCGATGCCGGCGGCCCGCATCCGGTCGTACACCTCGCGGCGGCGGCCGTCGAGGACCCGGACCGGGTAGAGGTGCCAGGCGGGGGCGGCCCAGGACCGGCGGGCCGGGGTGAGCACCCCGTCCAGGTCGGCCAGCGCCTCGTCGTAGCGGGCCACCAGCCGGGCGCGGGCGGCCAGGAAGTCACCGAGCCGGCGCAGCTGGCTGCGGCCCAGCGCGCAGAGCACGTCCGGCAGCCGGTAGTTCAGCCCGAAGGAGTGCACCTCCTGGTGCCAGCCGCCCTCGTCCGGCGTGCGCAGCTCGTCGCGTTCCCGGACCAGGCCGATGTTGCGGAACCGGCGGGCCCGCTTCAGCAGCTCCGGGTCGCCGGCGGCGACCGCGCCGCCCTCGGCGGTGGTGAGGTTCTTGGTGGGGAAGAACGAGAAGGTGGTCAGATCGGCCAGCGACCCGACCGGCCGGCCCCGGTAGGTGGCCCCGACGGAGTGCGCCGCGTCGGCCAGCAGCAGCGCGTCGGAACCGGCCAGGGCGGTACGCAGGGCGTCGTAGTCGGCCGGGTGGCCGGCGTAGTCGACGGCCGCGACGACCTTCGTCCGGGCGGTGGTCGCGGCGGCTGCCGCCGCCGGGTCCAGGGTGAACGTCTCCTCCTCGACGTCGGCGAAGACGATCCGCGCGCCGAGGGCGACCGCGCTGCTGGCCGTCGCCACGAACGTCATCGGCGGCACCACCACCTCGTCGCCGGGTCCCACCCCGGCCGCCGCGTAGGCGACGTGCAGGGCGGCCGTGCCGTTGGCGACGGCGGCGCAGCCGACCCCGCCGGTCCAGCCCGCGAGGTCGGCCTCGAACGCGTCGACCTGCGGGCCGGTGGTGAGCCAGTCGCTGCGCAGGGTGGCGACCACGGCGGCGACGTCGTCGTCGGTCACCGACTGCCGGCCGTACGGGAGCATCGCCGTCATGCGGCGATGCCGAGCATGTCGCGCAGCTGCGGGACGGTCAACCACTCGTCGTTGCCGTCGGACTGGTAGGCGAAGCCGTCCGGCACCGGTTCGCAGTCGACCGGCGGCCGGTAGCCCCAGGTGGCGATCGTCGGCTGGACGATGAACCGGTCCTTCGCGCGCAGCGTCCGGCGGCTGTCGTCCGGGGCGATCATCTCCTCGTGCAGCTTCTCGCCGGGCCGGATGCCGATCTCGTGGGTGGTGGCGTCCGGGGCGACGGCCTCGACCAGGTCGAGGATGCGCATGCTGGGGATGCGGGGCACGAACAGCTCGCCGCCCTGCATCTGGTCGAAGCTGTCCAGCACGAACTGCACGGCCTGGTCCAGGGTGATCCAGAACCGGGTCATCCGCTTGTCGGTGATCGGCAGGCTCTTGCCCTCGTCGGCGAGCCGGCGGAACAGCGGCACCACCGAACCCCGACTGCCGACCACGTTGCCGTAGCGGACCACGGCGAACCGGGTGGGGTGCTGGGCGGCGTAGTGGTTGGCCGAGACGAAGAGCTTGTCGCCGACGAGCTTGGTCGCGCCGTACAGGTTGATCGGGCTGGACGCCTTGTCGGTGGAGAGCGCGATGACCTTCCGGACGCCGGCCTCGATGGCCGCGTCGACCACGTGCTGCGAGCCGGTGATGTTGGTGGCGATGAACTCCGACGGGTTGTACTCGGCGGTGTCCACCTGCTTGAGGGCGGCGGCGTGCACCACGTGGTCGACGCCGTGCATGGCCCGGGTGAGCCGGTGCCGGTCCCGGACGTCGCCGATGAACCAGCGCAGCCGGGGGTCGTCGCCGAGTTGCTGGCGCAGCTCGTACTGCTTGAGTTCGTCGCGGGAGAACACCACCACCCGGGCCGGGTCGGCCACGTCGAGGACGTGCCGGAGGAACGTCTTCCCGAAGGACCCCGTCCCGCCGGTGACCAGAATGGAGGACCCATTCAACTCACTCAATTTGGTGCTCCCCAGCTCGTGGTGTGCGCCGCCGGCTCGGGGCCAGGCGACCGGACGGACGCTAGCCACGGCGGGTTAACGCACCGACGCCCCCGGGTTAACCGCCCACGCTGGTCGTGTGAATGCCGGCCCCCCGGCAGGCGAACACTTGCCGACCCGGCCGCTGCCGGCTGACCAGCGGGTACGCCGCTGACTACAGTGGCCCGGCGCGGTCGGTGGGCATCCGCCGCAGGCGCATCCGACACCCACGGCCGGGCACCGCCCCCACCGGCCCGGCCTGCGGGCCGGGACCGCCGCGCGTCCCGGGCCGGCCGGCGGGTGTGCCCCGACGAGGCAGGAGGCGACGCATGGTGGCCGTCACCGAGGTGGGACACCGGGTCGCCGACCCGGCCGGGGAGCCGGCCGGTCGACGCCGCCGACTGGTGCCGGTGCTGCTGGTGGTCGGCTGGCTGCTGGGCGTCGGCTGGCGGATGTGGTTGTCCCGGCACGTGCCGCTGCCCATCGCGCACACCGACGAGGACAGCTACCTGCACACCGCCCGCGCGCTGGCGGGCGGGCCGGGCGGCTTCAGCAGCGAGAACGGCCCGCTGCGCCGGGTCGGCTACCCGCTGCTGATCTCCCCGGCGTTCCTCGGGGAGCGGGACTTCGCCGACAGCTACCGGCTGGTGCAGTTGATCAACGCGGCGGTGAACGCGACGGTGCTGCCGCTTTCGTACCTGCTGCTGCGCCGGCTGGTGCCGGTGCGCCCGGCGGTGGCCCTGGCCGCCGCCGTGGTCGCGGCCACCCTGCCGGCGACGGTGTTCTACGCCGGGGTGGCGATGATCGACGCGGTGCTCGCGCCGCTGGTGCTGGCCTGGCTGCTGGTCGTGCACCAGTGGGTGCGCCGGCCCGGCCCGTTGGTCGCCGCCGGGGCCGGCACCCTGGTCGGGGCGTTCCATCTGCTGCACTCCCGGGGCCTGGTGATCGTGGGCGTGCACGCCGGCCTGGTGCTGCTGCTGTTCCTGCGGCGGCGGGTCAGCCCGGCGCAGGTGCTCGCCGCCGTGCTGCCGGTGCTGGCGCTGGCGCTGCTCAACGAGGTGGTCATCCGGTTGCTCGGCGACCGGGTCTACCTGCTGGGCGACCCGCCCGGAGGCGGCACCGTCCGGGCGGTCGCCTCCGGGCCGGGGCTGCTGCGGGTCGGCGCGGCGGTCGCCACCCAGCTCTGGTACCTGGTGGTCATCACCCTCGGGCTGGCCGGCGTCGCCTGGGCCGGGGCCGTCCGCCTCCTGCTCCGCCCCACCCCCGCCGCGTCCCCGGACTCCGCCGCCGGCCCGGCGGACGAGGTCGGGGCGACCCGGTGGACGGTCGGCGTGGCGCTGGTGACCAGCGTGGGGGTGGCGGCCGGCGCGTCGGTGATCCTGGCCGGCATCACCAGTAAGCCGCTGGACGCCATCTACGGCCGGTACGTGCAGATGCTCGCCCCGTTCTGGCTGCTGCTCGGGGTGGGGATGCTGGTGACCGCGACGCCCCGGCAGCGGTGGCGGCGGGCGGCGGTCGCGGTGGGCCTGCTGCTGGGCGGCGCGACCCTGATCGCCGCCCGGCTCGCCTGGGTCGCCAGCCGGGGACACGAGCTGCGCTACGGCGGGTTCGGCGCGCCGGACCTGATGGCGCTCACCGGTGGCTGGCGGGAGTTCCGGCCGTTCACCGGGGCCGCCGTCGGGGTGGCCGGCTGCCTGCTGCTGGTCGCCGCCCTGCGGCTGCCCCGGTGGCGGCTGCCGGTCCTCGCCGCGCTGGTGGCGGTGAACCTCGGCACCATGCAGGTGATCACCGACCGGCTGGTCCGGCCGGTGGTCGCGGCGACCGCCCCCACCCCCCGGGTGGCCGACCTCGGGGTACGCCCCGGCGACCGGGTCTGGGCGTCGCTCGGCGTGCAGTGGGTGCTCCGGTTCAACCTCAGCCACCAGGTCACCTGGGCCGACGTGCGGTGGTTCGGGGACGACCCACCGGCCGACGCCGACGTGGTCTTCGTCCGGTGGGCCCCCGGCGAGCCGGACGACTGGGACGGTGCCCGGTACGGCTTCGTCCGGCTGGGCGGCAACCCGCAGCAGCGCTGGGCCGCCTGGCGGCGTGCCTGATTCCATCGCCGCGTCGCCCGGAACCGCGCCCCGCCAGACGTCGGCCGTGCAATTCGGTTAACGGGGGGTGGCGGGCCGGTGAATGGTCGCCGGACAATCGGGTAAATCAGCGGCGGCGACGGTTCTCCCGGGTCAGCGAAATGGGGAAGACGGTGATTTCCCGGCCGTCGTGCGACTCGCGTCGAGCGGTGCCCTCGACGAACCGGAACCGTCGGTTCATCTGCCGTACGACCGTGTTGTCCGCCAGCACCTCGCCGTCGAGCCGGTCCAGCGCGAGCACGTCGAAGGCGTGGTCCACCGCCGCCCGCATCACGCCCAGCCAGGCGGGCAGCGTCGCCCCCCGCCCGGCCAACCCGTCGGCATCCAGGTAGAAACCCCAGGAAGCGGTGCGTTGCGGTCCGTCCGGACGCAGGTCGAAGAAGGTCACCACGCCGGCCGGCCGGCCGTCGTACAGGTAGATCAGCACCCGCCGGGCCGGATCGGTACGCACCCGCGACCACCACGCCGCGTGCTCGGCGGCGGTGATCTCGTGACTGGTCTTGCTGACCTGCCGGTTGGTTTCCTGATTACGCCAGGACAACATCAGGTTAACGTCGTCCGTAGTGGCCTCGCGCAGCACCCGTACCCCTTTGTTATTCACCTGGTGGACCCCTGCGGACCCTACCCGGGTAAAGCGGCCGGGTAATTGTCGGGCTGTACACTCCGGCGCATGAACGAATTGAGTCGCGCGCAGATTCGCGACCTCATGGCGCAGGTGCTGCGCAACCAGGGCCGGGCGCTGCCCGACGACGACTCCACCGACCTGCGGGAGATCGGCTTCCGGTCGCTGGACTTCTCGGAGCTGGCCCTGCGGGTCGAGGACGCCACCGGCGAGGAGCTGAACTTCGACGCCCCCGGCCTGCGCCGGATCGCCACCGTCTCCGACGTCCTCGACTTCCTCGCCGAACTCCAGCGGCAGTGACCGTCGCGACCTCGCCGGCCGGGCTGGACAACCGGGTCGTCGTCGCCGGGGTGGCCCGGAGCTGGCGCGACCTGCCCGCCCCGGCGCTGCCGTCCCCCGGGGTGGTCCTCGCCGCCGGTGCCGCCGATGCGCTCGCCGTCGCCCGGCGGCACGCCGTCGACGGCACCGAACTGCTGCTCGCCGCCCCCACCCGGGTCGACGCGACGATGCGGGACGAACTGCGCGCCGCCGGGTTCGCCGTCACCGTGCTCACCGCCGGGGCACCGCAGACCGTGCCGCCGGCCGTCCCCCGGGCGTCCGAGGCGGGTCGGCTCTGGCTGCTCACCTCCGGGTCGACCGGGCGGCCCAAGCGGGTCGGGCACACCCTCGACTCGTTGACCACCGTGCGGTCGGCGCAGCCGGAACGGACCTGGCTCTGCCCGTACGCCCCCGGCAGCTACGCCTGGTGGCAGGTGGTCACCCTGTCGCTGACCCGGCCCGGTCAGCACCTCGTGGTGGTCGACCCGGCCGAGCTGGACGACTGGCCGGCGATCGCCGCCGCGCACGGCGTCGACGCCGTCTCCGGCACCCCCACCTTCTGGCGGCGCACCCTGCACCGCGATCCGCAGGCGCTGGCCCGGGTGCCGCTGCGCCAGCTCACCCTCGGTGGCGAACCGGTCGACCAGGCCGTCCTGGACCGCCTGCGGGAGCTCTTCCCGGCCGCCCGGATCTCCTGGATCTACGCCTCCTCCGAGGTCGGCGCGTCGATCGTGGTGCACGACGGGCGGGCCGGGTTCCCGGTCGGCTGGCTCGACCGGGTCATCCCGGGCCGCCCCACCCTCTCCCTGCGCGACGACGAACTGGTGATCACGTCCCCGCACCACGGGGTCGGCCTCGACGGGCCGGTGCGCACCGGCGACCGGGCCCAGGTGGTCGACGACCGGGTGGTGATCACCGGCCGGCTGGACTCCGACGAGATCAACGTCGGCGGCAGCAAGGTCTCCGCCGGGCTGGTCCGCGCCGTGCTCACCGCCCACCCCGGGGTCGCCTGGGCCCGGGTCACCGGCCGCCGCGCGCCGGTGCTCGGCCGGATGGTGGTCGCCGAGGTCGTCCCCATCACCGCACCGGGCGACGCCGGGCAACCGCCCGACGAGGGCGCGCTGGTGCGCTGGTGCGCCGACCGGCTCCCCGAGTACGCGGTGCCCCGCCGCATCCGCCTGCTGACCGAGATCCCCGTCAAGGAGACCCTGAAGAGCGATGTCTGACTCCCCGCCCGTTCCCGCCAGCACCGTGGTCCTCGTCTCCGGCGGGTCCCGGGGGCTGGGCCTGGCCATCGTCACCGACCTGCTCGACGCCGGCCTCACCGTGGCCGCGTTCGCCCGTACCGTCACCCCCGAGTTGGAGAAGCTGGCCGCCGAGCACCCCGAGCGGGTGCACGTCGGGGCGGTGGACGTCACCGACCTCGCGGCGGCCCAGCGGTTCCTCCGGGCGGTCGAGGCGCGGTTCGGGCCGGTCGACGGACTGGTCAACAACGCCGCCGTCGGGCAGGACTCGATGCACACGCACACCGCCACCGCCGACATCGCCCGGATCGTCGAGACCAACCTGACCGCGCCGTTGCAGCTCACCCGCCTGGTCACCCGGCGGATGCTGGCCCAGGGCCGGCGCGGGCGGATCGTCAACGTCACCTCGATCTGCGCCCAGCGCGGCTTCCCCGGCCTGGTCGCGTACTCGGCCACCAAGGGCGGAATGGACGCGGCGACCCGCTCGCTGGCCCGTGAGCTGGGCGGGCGGATGCTGGTCAACGCCGTCGCGCCGGGCTTCTTCGCCTCGGAGATGTCCGCCGTGCTGGGCAGCACCCAGCTCGACCAGATCGTCCGTCGCACCCCCACCGGCCACCTGACCGAACCGGCCGAGGTGGTCCCGGTGGTGCGGATGTTGCTGTGCGCGCACACCAACATCAACGGCCAGGTCATCGTGGTCGACGGTGCCGCCTCGATCTGACCTGGCCCACCCGGGCCGGGGTGTGGGGCTGCGGCCGGTGCCGGCGCTGCTGGGTGCCGCCGAACGGCACCTGCGCGTCGGCACCCCCACCGAACTGCGGTACGCGGTGACCCGCAGCCACCTCGACGACGGGCGCTGCGTCGGCTGGTACGGGCCGGCGACCCCCGGTTGGCGGGTGGCGATCGACGCCGAACGGGCCACCGCCGAGGTCCCGCCCGCGCTGGCCGCCCGCTTCGGCCCGGCCGACTTCTGGGCCCGCTGGACCCGGGCGGAGAGCCTGTGCAAGCTGGCCGAGGTGCCGGTGGCGGCCTGGTGGCGGCGGCACGGGCTGGCCGTACCCCCGCACACCCGTGCGGTCTGGCGCACCCTGCGCCTGGCCGACCTGGTGGTCACGGTCGCCTTCGCCCCCTGAACGCGCCCCGCCCCGCGGTGGCGCGGGACGGGGTGGGCGGTGTCAGATGAGGTCCCAGCTCAGGGGGGTGCCCCGGGGGACGTCGGTGGTGAAGGTGCGGCCGAGGACCCGGTCGATCTCCATCGGGGGCAGGCCGCCGGCCGGGCGGATCGAGCGGACGTTCGCGGCGGTCACCTCGTCGCCGGCCCGGACGTCGGCCACCACGAACAGGGAACGGCGGAACCGCAGCCCCTCCCGCTCGGCCGGGGTCGGCCCGACGGCGGTGCCGCCCAGCGCCGCGTGCGCCCGTGCCGACTCCACCACCAGGGCGGCCAGCTCGTCGGGGTGCAGCGAGAAGTCGGAGTCGACGCCGCCGTCGCCCCGGTCGAGGGTGACGTGCTTCTCGATGAAGCAGGCGCCCAGGGCCACCGAGGCCACCGGCACCCCGATGCCCGGGGTGTGGTCGGACAGGCCGACCGGCACCCCGAAGGCGTCGGCCAGCACCGGAATCCGGCGCAGGTTGCTGTCGGCCGGTGGGGCCGGGTAGGCGGCGGTGCAGGCCAGCAGCACGATGCCGCCGGCCCCGCCGTCGCGGGCGGTGCGCACCGCCGCGTCGATCTCGGCGAGCGTGGCCATGCCGGTGGAGATGACCAGCGGCTTGCCGGTGCCCGCGACCAGCCGGATCAGCGGCAGGTCGACCAGCTCCGACGAGGCGATCTTGTACGCCGGGACGTCCAGCCCCTCCAGCAGCTCCACCGCCGACGGGTCGAACGGGGACGAGAACACGGTCAGCCCCCGCTCCCGGGCCCGTTCGAAGATCGGCCCGTGCCACTCGTACGGGGTGTGGGCCCGCTCGTAGAGCCGGTAGAGGTTCTGCCCGCCCCACAGTTCGTGCCCGCCGGAGATCCGGAACGCCGGGGTGTCCACGTCGATGGTGATGGTGTCCGGCCGGTACGTCTGCAACTTCAGCGCGTGCGCCCCGCTGGCCGCCACCGCGTCCACGATCGCCAGCGCCCGGCCCAGGTCGCCGTTGTGGTTGCCGGACATCTCCGCCACCACGAACGGCTGCTCCCCGGCCCCCACCAGGTGCGGCCCGATCTTCACTGTCGTCATCCCAAGACCCCTGTTCCCTGTGCTCGTTGCTCGTACCCCGACCGCCGACCCCCGGCGGTGGCCGGCCGTCACCGGCTGCCGCGACCCGCCAGCGCGTCGCGGTCGGCGGGGGAGTCGTGGGCCGGCCCGACGACCGGCGGCACCGGTTGCGGCGTGGCGACCGGGCGGCGCAGCCACCCCGCCAGCCGGTGCGCCTGGCGCAGCACCGCGTACGCGAGGTAGTTGTCCCGACCGACCAGCCGGTGCTTGAGCCCGGCCACCCCGCCCGGCCGGGGGTAGCCGCCCGGCGGCAGGTGCCGGCGGTAGTGCGCGGCGACCCGGTGGAAGAACTCCCGGCGCAGGTGCGGGTGGAGCCGGCCGTCGTTGCCGACCACCACCAGCATGTGGTTGACCATCAGGGCGAACAGCTCACCGCGCAGCCGCTCGTCCGGGTACCGGCGGGCGACCCAGTCGAACAGCCGGTCGTACTGGTCGAAGGCGTCGAAGTGCCGGCCGCTGCGGGTGGAGGTGATCGCGCCCTGCCGGCCCTGCCGGTAGAGGTAGCAGACCCGGTCCAGCACGGAGATCCGCTCCGCGCCGATGAGCAGCGGGTTGCTGAACGGGATGTCCTCGTACCAGCCGGGGTGGAAGCGCAGCTCCAGCGCGTGCAGGTACGCCCGGCGGACCACCTTGTTCCACGCGGTGTGCTGCACCCGCAGCAGCCCGGGACGGTCGGCCAGCCGGACCACCCCGGGGATGCCGCGCAGCAGGTGACTGCTCGCGTCCACCTCGCGCCGGCCGTCGTCGCGTACCCGAAGATGGTCGAGCATCAGCACGTCGGGGCGGTGCGCCCGGAGCCGCTCCAGCACCGCCGCGACGGTGCCCGGCGGCAGCCAGTCGTCGCTGTCGACGAACCAGACGTACTCGCCGGTCGCCACGTCCAGGCCGGCGTTGCGGGCCGGACCCAACCCGACGTTGCGGGTCAGGTGCACCGTGCGCACCCCCGGATGCTCGGCCGCGTACGCGCGCAGCAGCTCCCCGCACCGGTCCGGCGAGGCGTCGTCGACGGCGACGATCTCGACCGCGCCCGCCGCGTCGGCCGGCACGTCCGTGCGCACCGAGTCGAGGCACTGGTGCAGGTACGCCTCCACCCCGTGGACCGGGACGACGACGCTGAGCAGCGGGGTGGGCGCGGGCTGGATGACCACCCCGCCACCCTGGTGCACGGGTATGGACGGCCACGGAACGTGACGTATCCGGTGGAGATGGAGCTGCTGAACAGCGGCCGAGCGGCAGGTTAACGGTTCAGCATCCGCCGTACCGGTGCGGGGACCGCGCGCCGCACCCGGGCCCGCAGCCGCTGGTCACGCAGCTCCCGTACGTCGTCGCCGAGCGCCGCGTTGCGGTCGCGCAGCCACTGGATGCGGGCCAGCAGTTCCTCGGGCGAACTGGCCGAGGCGGGCCGGACCGCCGGCGGGAACACCGTCTCGCGGACCTGCGCGTCGAAGCGGGCCGCGCTGTCGCCGTCGTCGAACGCGTTGCCCAGGTCGTGCCGGGCGAGGAAGGCGCGCATCACCTCGTAGCGGGCCCGGTGCCCGGTGTTCAGGCCGGTGTAGTCGGCCTCGGCGTAGAGTTGCGCGGCGTCCACGTCGGCCGGCACGTCCGGCATCAGCCGGTGCGGGATGTCGAAGTAGCGGGCCAGCTCCAGGGTGCGCGAGTCGTGCGCGAACAGGTAGCCGGGGGTGCCGGCGACCAGCGCGGTGATGGTGCCGTGGATGCGGGTGCCGAACGCGAAGTCGAAACCGGAGAGGTAGTCCATCCAGGTCCACGGGTCGAGGAACATCCGCACCTTGTCCTGCGTGAACAGCGGGTGCGAGGTGTGGACCGGGATGGCGCTGGTCTTGCCCCGGTCCTGCGGCGCGTCACCGTAGAGCAGGGTGCCCAGCGTCTTGAGGTCCTGCGGGAGGTAGCGCAGGTTGGGGTAGCGGGCCTGGTGCGAGGCGATGATCTTCGCCATCGACTTGACGTACGGGGAGACGGTCAGCGCCACCCGGGCGTCGGTGGTCAGGGCCGGCGCGGACTTCTCCACCCGGAACTGGTCGCCGTGCAGGAACATCGACGGGCAGCCGATCACGTCGACGGCGGAGAAGCCGAGCGTGTTCAGGTACTGCGCGGTGATCTCCCCGCGTACGCCGATGCTCGGTCCCCGCTCCAGCGCCGCCCGGACGAACCGGCTGACCACGTCGTCGATCGGACGCAGGTACTCCCGGTCGCCGTGGATGTCGGTCTGCACGCCGACCCCGAACACCACCACCGGGATGCGCAGCCGCTCGACCAGCTTCGTCATCAGCTCGATGCGGTGGGCGTAGCTGCGCCGGAACGCGTTGGCCAGCGGGATGACGTACACGTCGTACTGCTCGTTGATCCGGTCGGCGTCGCGCAGGTCGACCTTGAACTCGGTCGACGTGATCCGCGCGGTGGAGGTGCGCAGCAGCTTGTGCGCGGCGTGACTGAAGACCAGGTTGCCGTTGTTCTCCCCGATCCAGTTCCCCTCGTACGCCTCCTCCGGTCCGCGTACGTCGAACGGGTCCTTCTTCGCCCGCATCAGGATCCGCTGGTGCACCACTTCGCTCCGTTCCTCGTTCGCCGGGCGCCTCCGCGGGGCCGCCGACCTGGCCCACGGATACGACGACACCGACAGGTCCCGCGATGTTAGGGCAGTGGAGGGATTTCGTACACCTTCCGCACATCCGCACCACCCCGGCCCGTCGCCGGGAACGGGGCGTGCCGGTAGGGTGCCCCGGGTGACCAGCGTGCCCACCACCGCGTCCCCGGCGCTGAACCGCCTGCCGTCGCTGACCGGGCTGCGCTGGATCGCCGCCATGCTGGTCTTCGGCTACCACGTCGGCACCATGCGGATCGTCACCCAGCCCGACGCCAAGGCGGTGGTCGACTGGCTGTTCACCCTGGGCCTGTCCGGGGTGCAGTTCTTCTTCATCCTCAGCGGCTTCGTGCTGGTCTGGTCGGCCCGCGACGGCGACCGGCGGCGGGACTTCTGGCGTCGCCGGCTCGCCAAGATCTATCCCAACCACGTGCTGACCTGGGCGGCGGCGCTGCTGGTGATGTGGTGGTTCGCCGACCCGGTGGTGCCCCGCGCCGCGCTGGAGAACCTCTTCCTCGTCCAGGCGTGGGACCCCACTCCCGGTTACTTCTACAGCATCAACAACGTGAGCTGGTCGCTCTCCTGCGAGCTGTTCTTCTACCTCTGCCTGCCGCTGGCGCTGCCGGCGATCCGGCGGGCCCATTCCGGCCTGCTCTGGGCCGTGGTGGTGGCGGTGCCGCTGGTCATCCTGGCGCTCTGGCCCGGCCAGCAACTGCTGCCCGAGGGCAGCAACTGGTGGTTCACCCAGGTCTTCCCTCTGGTCCGCTCCACCGAGTTCTGGCTGGGTGTCGCCGCCGCCGAACTGCTGCGCCGTGGTCACTGGCGGGGCCCCGGGCTGTCCCTGGCCAGCGTGCTGTTCGTGGTCGTCTGGGTGGTGGCGCACTGGATCCCGGCCGAGCTGTGGGCGGCGCTGCTGTCGGTGGCGTACATCCTGGTCATTCCGGCGGCGGCCCGCGCGGACGTGCAGGGTCGCCGGTCGCCGTGGCGGCACCGCACGCTGATCTGGCTCGGTGAGGTGTCGTTCGCCTTCTACCTGGTGCACGTGCTGGTGATGATGACGGTGCTGCGGCTCACCGGGCACTGGGGTGTGGGGTTGCCGGGCTGGTTGGGGCCGCTGGCCGTGCTCGGTTTCCTGGTGGTGAACCTGGCGCTGGCCGCCGCGCTGCACCGCTTCGTGGAGACCCCGATGATGCGCCGCCTCGCCCCCCGCCGCCGCACCACCCCGGCCACCCCCGCTGCTCCTGCTGCCGCCGCCGGTGCTCCGGGTGCCGGTGCTCCGGGTGCCGGCGGGCCGGCCGTCGTGCCGGGGCCGAGGGGGGCCGACGGCGGGCCGCGCGACGACCGCCCCGTCGAGTACGCGGGACCGCGCGACCCGCACTGACCCGGCCGGCCCGGCTCTGTTCCCTGCGCGTCCGGCCCTGTTCCCTGCGCGTCCGGCTCTGTTCCCTGCGCGTCCGGCTCTGCGCCTTGCGCGTCCCGCCCTGCTCGCTGCCGCCCTGCCCCTCCCTGCCGGGCTCGGCGGCGGTGCCGGGTGTGGCGCGGGCGGTGGCGGTGTTCCCTCCATAGTGGATGCCGGGCCGGGGTCCGTCACCCGCCCGGGTGTGACCGGTTGCCATACGCGACCGGCGCGGCGACACGCCCGGCGGTGCTGCGGGCCGGTCGGCCCGGCGGTAGCGTGGTCCCGTGTTCCCGGTCGCGCTCACCAGTCCCCTGTGGTGGGTCGCGCGCGGGATGTCCCGGCTGTTCGCCGGCCTCGCCGTCGCACTCGCGTTCGCCGCCGCCGGCCCGGCGCTGTCCGGCCCCCTGCTGTTCGACCCGGCCCCGACCGCACTGTCGACCGACGCGTCGCACTCCCTCCCCGCCGCCGTGGCCCTCGACACCCCGTTCGGCCTGGGCGACGGCATCCGCGCCGACGACCGGGGGACCGGGCGGGTCGACGTGGTGGCAACCGACCGGGTCGACGCCGGGATGTCCGTCGCGCCGGCCGGTGCGGCACGGGAGCTGCCGGCCGCCACCCTGGTGACACCGGGCGGTCGGGTGCCCGCCGCCGTCGGGCCCCGGGCGCCCCCGGCGGGCTGAACCCTGCGGGGCCACCCGCCCCACCACCACAGCCACGATCTCGTCCCCGTACCGGCCGGACGCTGCCCACAACGGTCCCGCCCCGGTACGGCCCCGACCCGCCACATTCCGCCCGCGAGGTGCCGACCCGTGAACACCGTGCTCTCCCAGTTCCTGACCGGGGTGCCGACCGCCACCGCGATCTGGTCCCTGCTGCTCGTCCTCGCGCTGACCGGCCTCGCCGTCCTGGTCGCCCGCCCCGAGCGGGACCAGGCGACCGACGTGACCGCCGTCGTGCCGCCGCCGGACGCCCCACCCCCGGTCGCCGACCTGCGCCGCTACGCCGAAGAGGTGGCCGTCGCCGCCGCCGGGGCCGCCCAGACCGCCCGCCGTCACCGGGCCGCCTGGCTGGCCGCCCAGGACACCCTCGACCGGGCCTGGCAGGAGTACGACGAGGCGGAGACGGCGGCCCGGCGGTTCACCGGCGCGGGGGCGCTGCCCAGCCCGCGTACCCCCCGGACGCCGGCCGAGTACGCGGGCCGGGAGCGGTGGCTGCACCAGGAGGCGGTGGCGGCGCACTGGCGGGGCGAGCTGTCGGTGGAACGGCTGCGGGACGTCTTCGCGCACCGCGACGGCTGGGACCCGCGCCGGCACCCCGTCGAGCACGAGGTGATGCTCGCCCGCGCAATCCGGGAGGACCGGCGTGCGGCGTACCGGGCGGCGGCCTGGCGGGAACGCGTCGCGTGGCGGGACGCCGAGCTGGCCGCCGAGGCCGCCCGGTCCCTGGCCGCCGAGGCGTACGCGGCGACGCAGCGGGTGCGGCCGGGCCGGGTGCCGCTGCCCCGTACCGCGACGTCGGCGGCGACCCGCCCGACCCCGGCCACCCGCTGGCACCCGGCCCGGGTCGGCTGACCACCCCGGGACCGCCGCTCCCGGGCCTCACGAGGCTCGGATCCCGCTGGGCCTGCCCCGGCCCGGGATGATCGACACAATGACGCGTAAGTGGCGGTGTCCGCCTCGCGTTGACCCCGCGACTTCGACCCCGTTGCGGGCGGTGGTCCTGCCCCGGGCCCAGGGCCGCGCGGGCCGGGGGTCGAATTGTTATTCAGCCCGGTGTGGGGGGCGTCACGGCACGGGGGAATCGGACAGTCGGTCACAGGCGGTCACATCGACCCCGATGATCATCGGAGGTTGTGGTCGGGTCGTCCGGTTGTCGCCCCGCCGGGGTCCGACGAAGCTTCGTCCCCGGGGCTGGCCCTCGCTGCCCGAGTGCCCCGGAAAGAAGTCAGCCCGACGATGTTTGCGCAGGTCACAGGGCTTGGCGGGAGGGAAGGGCGACCAGTAGTGTCGCTGCGGTCCGGTGCGGTTTCCGATCGCAGGAGGCGACGCCGCGCCGACCCGCTCAATCGTGCGAGTCACGAACCGGGGACCCATGTGCACCACCTGGGGTGAATCTCCGGGCCACGGCCCGGGGTAGGGCGATCTTCCCGCCCGAATCCGTCAGCTAACCCGGTCGGCGGCAGCGGAAGGAGTTCCATCCTCGTGCAGCATGACCCCACCCCCTCGGTAATCCCTCCACCTCGGTGCCGGGGTGCCGCCGGAGCGTCGCGCCTGACGCGCTGACCGGCCGTCCACCCCGCCGCCCGACCCCGTTCGGGCGACCGCCGATCCGTCCGGCTCCCGTCGGGCGGTCCCTGCCGAACGAGCGGCTGAACACCCGATCCGCGCGTGGCGTACCCGCCGCGTGCCGGTCCGGCGTGCCCGGCCGCCTCGCCCCGTGGAGGAACACCCCGTGAAACACCACATGAAGCGACAGCTCCGCCGACTGGGCGCCCAGCGCCCGTACCGGATGGTCGTCGGCTCGGCGGCGGTCCTCGTCCTGGCCGCCGGCGGCACCGCCCTGGCCGCCGGGGTCGACGACGCCCCGACCGAACAGCAGCGCGCCACCGCCGTGACCGAGACCGCCCCCCGCCTCGACGACGTCGCCAGCCGCGCCCAGGCCCGGGTGGCCACCCCCGCGCCGGCCAGCCCGTCGGCCACTCCCTCGACCAGCCCGTCGGCGAGCCCCACCCCGTCGCCGCGCGTCACCCGGGCCAAGGCCCGGGCCACCGCCGACCCGGACCTGACCCGCAAGGCGGCCCCGAAGCCGCCGTCGTCGAAGGTCCTGCGCTACGACTACCAGGCCCAGATCACCTACTACTACTGCGGCCCGGCGGCGGTGCGCAACGCGCTCAGCGCGGCCGGCATCGAGCGCGGCCAGGACGACCTCGCCGCCGCGTTGGGCACCACCGAGATGGGCACCAACTCGGCCGAGGACACCACCCGGGTGCTCAACGCCGTGGTCAAGGGCGACCCGTACCGGACCCGGATGTTCGCCGGTACCCCGAGCGACGCGCAGGTCGAGCGGCTGCGGGCCGACGTGGTCGCGGCGGTCACCGACCAGCGGGCCGTGGTCGCGAACGTGGCCGGGGACGCCACCGACCTCGACGGCGGCTGGCACTCCTTCCCCGGCGGCCACTACGTCGCCGCCGTGGGCTACCGGGACAACGGCCGTACCGTGCGGATCGCCGACTCGGCCGACCCGTCCCTGCCGGCCTACTGGGTCAGCGTGACCACCCTGGCGAACTGGATCGCCACCCGGGGCTACTCCGCCTGACCGACCCACCCCACCCGCCCCGGCCGCCCCGATCACGGGTGGCCGGGGCGGCGCGCGTCATGGGGCCCGATACAGCGGAGTCGGATACCGCAACATCGGCCCCACCGCATCGACCGCCGCCGGGTCAGGCCCGGGGGGAGAAGACCGTCGCGCCCCGGGGCGTCGGCGGGGTCCAGGCCGGCTCCAGCTCCCGGCGGGCGGCGTCGAGGAAACCGTCGGCGTACGCGTCGGCGGGGAAGTCGCCCAGGTAGCGGCGGCGGGTGTCCCACCGGGCCGCCGCCAGCGGATCGGTGTCCAGCAGACCGGTCAGCACCTCGTCGAGGTTGGCCATGTCCCGGCGCAGCACGTAACCGGAGCGGGCCAGCGGGAACCGGTCCAGGAACTCGTCGCCGTCGACGCCCAGGTCGGTCACCGCGTACGGCTTGCCCGAGTAGAGGTAGTCGGAGATGACCCCGGAGACGTCGGAGACCAGCGCGTCGGAGCGGTTGACGCACTCGGTCAGGCTCAGCTCCCGGCTGGCCGCCGCACCCCACAGGTGCTGCCGGCCGGTACGGGTCCGGTCGGCGGCGAGCAGCTCGGTGAGCCGGGCCAACTGCCGGGCCGAGGCCGGGTTCTGCCCGGTGTACGGGTGGGCCCGCAGGATCACCGTGGCACCCCGGTCGAGCAGCCGGCGCAGCAGCGGCTCGGCCACCGGCAGCGAGCAGTAGTTGGCGTCGGCGTGGTGGCCGGTCCAGGTGGGGGTGTAGAGCACGGTCGGGGCGGCCGACGGGCGGGCCTCCCGGCGTACCTCGATGGCCTCGACCTGCGGGCGGCCGACCACGACGAACTTCTCGGCGGGGATCTCCACGCCGGCCCGCGCGTACCGTTCGATCGCTGCCGGACCGGCCACGAAGATCTTGTCGAAGATGGCCGAGACCGGGTTGGCGCTGGGGGCCTTGTCGCTGTCGCCGTGGTGCAGCTGCACGTGGGTGAGCTGGGTGAACCGGATGCAGTGGCTGTTCTTCGCCCCGTGGTTGACGTAGAACGCCACCCGCAGGCTGGGCACCAGCGCCTCGTCCATCGCCTTCAGGGTGGGGCAGTAGACCACCGGGGCGCTCGTCGCGGCGGCGATCGTGGGCAGGAACTCCGGCTCCCGCAGCAGCACCAGGAACGGCCGGCCGAGCCGCTCCAGGTAGGGCAGCCACATGGTGACCTGGTACTCCGAGCCGGGCGGGGCGGAGAAGTAGAGCAGGAACTCCGGCTGGTGGGCGCGCAGCGCCCGGGTCACCGGTCCGCCCCCGCCCGACGGCCGGAACCGCCGCCGGGCCAGGTCCAGGCCGACCGCGCCGCAGCCGGCCGCCACCACCAGCACGACGGCCAGCGCGACCACGGCGGGCAGGGCGAACGCGGCGGCCACCGCCACCACCGCGAGCAGCCCCAGCAGGACGCCGCCGAGGCGGGCGGCGACCAGCGGGGTCCACGCCCGTACCGGCAGGTTCGCCGCCCGGATCTCCAGGTTGCCGGCGTCCCGCAGCGGCCCCACCAGCAGCACCAGGCCCAGCAGCACCAGCGCGGTCAACGCCAGCACCGGGTCGAACCCGTCGTCGAGGCGGCGGCCGTAGCCGACCAGGATACCGGCGGCCAGCAGCACCGTCTCGGCGACGATGTCGGCGTCGGGGCGGACCCGGCGTTCGTAGCCGGCGGCGGCCAGCGCGGCCACCGCCAGGGCCAGCCCCCAGCCGGTCGCGCCGGTGAGCGCCACCACCAGGAAGGCGACCACGGCCAGGCCGGTGGTCAGGCACCGTGCGATCAGTTTCCTGACCAGGTCACCACGCATGTCGTACGTCTCCGGGGGTCGGGTCAGCCGGCGTCGACGCCGCTGGGCAGCCGGTCCTGCTCGGCCGCGGTCGGCTGGGCCGGCACCGGGGCCGCCTCGCCGGGGGCCCGCCGGACGTCGATCACCTGGCCGGTGAGGTCGGAGATCAGCACGTCGAGCGAGGACTGGGCGACCGTCTCGGCGGCCAGCAGGGTGTGCTCCGGCTCCTCACCGAACGCCTTGGTGCGCATGGGAGTGGCGGTGCGCTCCGGGTTGATGCAGTTGACCCGGACGCCGTACTCGGCCCACTCGTCGGACAGCGCCTGGGTCAGGTTGACCAGCGCCGCCTTGGTCGACGAGTAGAGCGCGTACTGGGCCCGACCCCGGGTGTACGAGCTGGACGTGTAGAGCAGCAGCTGACCCTTGGTCTGCTGGAGGTACGGCAGGGACTGCCGGGCGGCGATCACCGGCCCGACGAAGTTGACCTGGAGCACCCGGTCCATGGTCTCCTCGTCCATCTCGGCCAGCGCGCCCTTCTCCAGGATGCCGGCGGTGACCACGACGTGGTCGATCCGGCCGGTGGCCTCGAAGGCGGTCTTCAGCGCGGCCTCGACGTCGCCGGTCTGCTCGACGTGGGTGCCGGTGCTGGACCGGCTGAACGGGAAGACCTGCGCGCCGTAGCCCCGGGCCAGCTCGGCCAGGTCGTGCCCGATGCCGTAGCTGCCGCCGAAGATGACGATCGTGCGCCCGGCCAACTCCTCGGTGTAGCTGCGGTGCGACAGCCGGGGGGCCTGGGCGGCGGCGAGCTGGAACAGCTTGTCGGCGAGGTGCACGTCGACCGGGTGGGTGACCTTGATGTTCTCGTCCGACCCGTCGATCACCTTGATCGGGGTGCCGGGCAGGTAGCGCAGCACCACGCCGCAGTCGTCGGTGGCGGCGAAGTCCGGGTCGCCCTCGGCCCGCCGGTACGCCTCCCGGATGGTGCCCGAGCGGAACGCCTGCGGGGTCTGCCCCCGGCGCAGCCGGGACCGGACCGGGATGTCGGTGATGCACTCGTCCTCGTCGACCTGGATGATCGTGTCGGCGGAGGGGATGGCCACGTCGACGGCGGAGTAGCTCCACAGCGCGTTCACGCACTCGCGGACGATCCGGGCGCTGACCAGTGGGCGGACCGCGTCGTGGAAGAGGATGTTGACGTCGCCGTCGCCGACCGCGTCCAGCGCGATCCGGGTGGTGGCGTTACGGGTGTCGCCGCCCTCGATGACCTTGCTGACCTTGCGGAAGCCGGCCTTGTCGACGATCTGCTGCGCCTCGGCGACGTGGCCCGTGGCCATCAGCACGATGATCTCGTCGATCTCCGGGGCGGCCTCGAAGACGGCCAGGGTGTGCTCGATGATCGGCTTGCCGGCGATCTTCAGCAACTGCTTCGGGATGCCCAGGCCGAGCCGGGTCCCGGTGCCTCCGGCCAGCACCACCGCCACCGTCCGCGAGGGCCGCCACGGTGCCGGGGTCTCCGGGGTGGCGTCCGGGCCAGTGGTGTGGTCCTGCGTCATTGCCGATCCTCACTCTCGGGGGATGTGTGCACGCGTCCCGGGGGTCACCCTGAACGGAAGATTGCGCCAGCGTGGCGACGGGATGAACCTTAACGCGCGGACCGCGCCGCCCCAACGGGACGACGCGGTCCGCCGGGCGTCGAATCGATGCGGTACGCGCGCCCGGAATACTACTTGCCGTTGGCGAATGCCTCGTACGCCCGGATCACCTCGTCGGTGGGCCCGTCCATCCGGATCAGCCCCGACTCCAACCAGATCGTCCGTTCGCAGGTGTCCCGCACCGAGGAGAGCTGGTGGCTGACCAGGAAGACCGTGCCGGCCCCCTCGCGCAGTTCCCGCACCCGCTGCTCGCTGCGCTTGCGGAAACCCTTGTCGCCGGTGGCGAGCGCCTCGTCGATCAGCAGCACGTCGTGCTTCTTGGCGGCGGCGATGGAGAACCGCAGCCGGGCCGCCATGCCCGAGGAGTACGTCCGCATCGGCAGGCTGGCGAAGTCGCCGCGCTGGTTGATGCCGGAGAACTCGATGATCTCCGGGGTCATCCGGGCCACGTCGTCGGGCTGCATGCCCATCGCCAGGCAGCCCAGCGTGACGTTCCGCTCGCCCGACAGGTCGTTGAGCAGGGCGGCGTTCACCCCGAGCAGGGAGGGCTGGCCCTGGGTGTAGACCGCGCCCCGGTTGACCGGGAGCAGCCCCGCGATGGTCCGCAGCAGGGTCGACTTGCCGGAGCCGTTGCTGCCGATCAGGCCGATCGCCTCACCCCGGTAGGCGGTGAAGGACACCCCCTTGACCGCGTGCACCTCCTGGATGTTGGGCGCGGAGGAGCGCTTGACCAGCCGGCGTAGCGCGGCCACCGGGGTGCTCCCGCCCCCGGCGCCCTTGTGCACCCGGTAGATCACGTGCGCGTCGTCGACCACCACGGTGGGGATCCGCTCGACGATCCGGGGCAGGGTCACGGTGACGTCGTTGGACGTCTCGTACCGGTCATCCACGGCCGTACTCCTGTTCGCCGCGCCAGAAGTAGACGTACCCGGCGATGCCACCCAGCACCGCCCAGCCGACCGCCACCAGCCAGAGTTGGGTCACCGACTCGTTGAGCAGCGGCGCCTGCTCCAGCAGGGCGTACCGGGCCAGCTCGATGTAGACCAGGATCGGGTTGAACTGGATGATCGTCGAGGCCCAGTCGGGCAGCCGGTCGAACAGCTTGACGCTGTAGAGCACGCCGGAGCCGTACATCCAGGTGCGCAGGATGAACGGCATGACCTGCTTGAGGTCGCTGGCCTTGGAGCCCATCCGGGCGACCACCATCACGACCCCGGCGTTGAACAGCGCCTGGAGCAGCAGCGCCGGGGGCAGCATCAGCCAGGCCAGGGTGATCGGCTCGCCGGTCACCAGGACGATGCCGACCAGCACGATCATCGAGGCCAGCAGCTGCTGGAACTGGGTGAGCGTGGCGGCCAGCGGCAGGCAGGCCCGGGGGAAGTGCAGCGCCCGGATCAGCCCCAGGTTGCCGCTGATCGACTGGGTGCCGGCCAGCACCGCGCTCTGGGTGAAGTTGAAGATGAACAACCCGGTGGTCAGGTACGCGATGAAGTTCGGGATGGTGTTCTGCCCGAGCACCACGCCGAAGATCAGGTAGTAGACGGCGGCGTTGGTCAGCGGGGTGAGCACCTGCCAGATCTGGCCCAGCTTGGCGTTGCTGTACGAAGCGACCAGTTTAGCGTTGGCGTACGCGGCGGTGAAGTGCCGGTAGGCCCACAGTCTGCGGCTGTACTCGGTCAGGGACGGGCGCTCACCGGCGACCCTTAGTCCGTGCCGAGCGGCCAGCTGCGCCTGGGTCAGGCCCGTTTCGGGGTCGACCAGCGCGGTGGTGGCCATGGGAAGGGCGCTCCGATCTTTCGTACCAACGGGATGCGCGCGACGAAGGGGATCCGTGGGTCGGCGCGGTGCCGGGGCAGCCTCGTCGCTGCGTGGACGGTAGTCCAAAACACGTCGGGACGCAACCGTACCGTCGTTGCGCTACATTGGCCCCCGTGACAGGTGCGAAGAGTCCCCGATGACCAGCGACAAGAGGCGTACGCCGGCCGGCGCCGCAGTGCTGAGGGGCGACATCACCAGAGCCATCCGCCGCGCCCTGATGCAGGAACTCGCCGCGGTCGGATACGGGCGGCTCTCCATCGAGGCGGTGGCCCGCCGGGCCGGGGTGAGCAAGACCGCGATCTACCGGCGGTGGAACTCGAAACTCGACCTGGTGATCGAGACCGTGGTGGCCGCCGCCGGCAACAAACTGCCGGCGCTGGACACCGGCAGCCTGCGCGGTGACCTGACGCTGCTGTTCCAGGTGATCGCCCACGCGCTCAGCCACCCACTGGCCTCGCAGATCATCCCCGACCTGCTCGCCGAGGCGGCCCGCAACCCGACCATCGACGAGACCCTCCAGCAGCTGCTGCGCGCCAAGCAGCAGGAGATCGGCGGCCGGTTGATCGGCCTGGCGGTGCAACGCGGCGAACTACCCGCCGACACCGACGCCGACGCGGCCGTCGACCTGATCGTCGGCCCGCTGTACTGGCGGCTGGCCATCGCGCGGACCCCGCTCACCCCGACCTACCTGGATCTGCTGGTGGAGTCGGTGGCGACCGGGCTGACCGCGAACGGCACGGTGCCCCGCCAGCGGGAGGCACCGGTGTCCGGTTGACCGACCCCCGCCCGGCCACCTCCGGGACACCGCCACGCCGCCCACCGGCCATCGGCGGGAGGTGGTTGCGGTTACCCTGCTTTGCGGACCGGAGCCGGGCGACCATCCACCACCCGCCGGCCGTACGACTCTCGCGTACCGTGCCCGTACGACGACAAGGACGACCCGTGCCGAACGCCGACCCCGTTGCCGTCGCGCCCCCGCCCGTCGCACCACCCCCCGCCGGGCCGGCCGCCGGACGACCGCAGCCCGCGCACCGGCTGCGGTCGGCGCTCGCCGCCGCCCCGGCCGTCATCACCGACGCCGGGGTGCTGGGCTTCGCGCTGTGGACGGTGCTCTACCACGCGTCCTTCCTGTTCGGGCTACGCCCGTCGGTGACCTTCCTGACCTGGCTCGTCGGCTGCGTCGTCATCGCCGCCGTGGTCGGGGTACGCGCCCTGCGGCGGACCCGCGTCCCCGCCGTGACCCCCGCACCGGCCGCCGACCCCGTCCCGGCGGGCGGGACGGGCCAGCCGCGCCGCTTCCTGCTGCCCGTGGTCGCCGCCGGGGTGGTCGCCGCCGTCACCGCCGGACTCGCCGGCACCCCGGCCGGCGACGTGCTGTCCTGGTGGGTCCCCGCCGCCGCCGGCGCGGTCGCGGGCATCGGCGTCATGCTGCTCACCCGGCGGGCGTGGCGGGCCGACGACGCGGACCCACCCGCGCCACCCGCCCCCACCGCCCTGCAGGCCGGGTACGCGCTGCTGATCTCGGTCGGGGTGGCGATCTCCTCGCTCTACCTGGCCCGCAACACCCCGGACGACGTCTACTACGTCGGCAAGACGGTCTGGGTGGCCGAGCGCGACCTGGTGCCCACCAACGACTTCCTGTTCACCGAGAACGTCGCCCCGGCGATGGGCTCCCTGCCCCCCACCCCGTCGATCGAGGTGTTCGACGGCGCGCTCGCGCACGTGCTCGGCATCCACGGCGCGTCCGCCACCTGGTACCTCGCGCTGCCGGTGATGGCGGTGCTGGCCGTGCTGGCGCTGTGGCGGCTCACCCACCGGTGGGCCCCGCGTCGGCCGGTGCTCGCGTTCAGCGTCGCGGTGACCTACCTCTACCTGGTGGCCGGCTCGGACGCCGCGCTCGGCACCTTCCACCTGCCCCGCCTCTACGAGGGCAAGGGGATGTTCGTCTCGGCGGTCATCCCGCTGATGTGGCTCTACCTCACCGAGTGGTTCGACACCCGGTCCCGCCGTTCGCTGCTGCTCGTCTTCGCCCTCTCGGTCACCGCCGCCGGCCTCACCACCACCTCGGCGATCATCCTGCCGATGCTGGTCGGCGCGGCCGGACTGGCGATGATGCTGGTCGGCCGATGGAAGGACGCGGTGATCGGCGGGCTCGCCGCAGTGGCGTACCCGGTGGGGGCGATCGTGGTGTCCCGCCTCGTGCTGGGCGGCATGGACGCCGCCGGCGCGGACGACGCCTTCTTCGACGCCGAGTACACCTACCGGCGCACGCTGCTGGTCGGGATCGTCGGGGTGATCAGCGGCCTGGCGCTGTGGTGCGGTCCGCTGCTGGCCCGCCGGCGCACCCCGGCGCTGCTGGCCGCCGGTGCCGCCCTGGTGATGAGCGTGCTGCTGGTGCCCGGCGTGCTGGAGACGCTCGGCGCGCTGACCGGCATCTCCGTCGTGCTCTGGCGGGTGCCGTGGCTGCTCGCCCTGCCGACGCTGATCGGCCTGCTCTGCACGGTGAGCGTCCCGTCGCCGTCGCGGCTGCTGCGCGGCGCGGTCGGCGGGCTGGTCGCCGCCGCGATGGTCACCTCGTTCGCCGTCTGGGCCACCCCCATGTGGTCGCCGGACAGCTGGGTGGAGACGCACACCCGCCCCACCTGGAAGCTGCCCCAGCAGCGGCAGGAGATCGCGTTCTGGATCGCCGGACAGGACCGGCCGGACGGACTCGTCCTCGCCCCCTCGACGATCATGCGAACCTCACTGATCGTCACCAGCCGGGTCCGGGTCGTCCTGCCCCGCGACTTCTACCTGGTCGAGTACGACCTGAACTCCGATTTCGCCAAGGACCGGCTGCTGCTGGCCCATTTCGCCGACGGGCGGGAGAAACCCGACCGGGCGCAGGTCGCCGCCGCCGTCGAGCGGCTCGGCGTGGGCACCATCTGCGTCTACAACGGCAACCGGTACGCCCGGGAGACAGCGGTCGAGCTGGGCTTCACCGAGTTCGCCTCGCGGCGTGGACCGGGCGCGACGACCTGCTACGGCCGGGCGGGCTGAGCGGCGGGCGTCCCGTGCGGCCGCCAGGTATCGTCTCGTCTGACCGAAATGGACCTGGATACCCGAGCGACACCGGGACGTCCTCTCGCGTTAAAGTCGCAGTCACCCGCAGGCCGGCCCGGTCGGTCGCGGTGCTGCGGTCACGCCCGTCGTACGACGAGGCCGTCGACCGCCGGGCCCCGCCCGTCATCGATCTCGTAGGGAGCGTCCCCCTTGTTCGGCTCGTTACTGGAACGCACCGGCACCGCCGCCCGAGGCGCGCTGCTGGTGCTGTCCTACCTGGTCATGCTCGTCGCGGGCGGCTTCGGATGGGTGGTCCTGTTCGCCGTGGCCGGGCTGGCCGCCGTCGTCGGCGAGTTCGCCGTCACCCGCTGGTCGCCCCCCTCGGAGACGCTGCTGGAGAAGGTCGGCCTCAACCGGGGCTACCGGCAGCTCAGCCGCGACCTGGCCAGCGTGCTGCTGGTCGCCGCCACGGTCCCGCTCACCGGGGTCGAGTTGACCTGGCTACTGGTGCTGCCGGCGGCGGTCTGGGTGACCGCCGTCTTCGCGGGCGCCCTGAACACCATGATCGACCGGCGGAACCCGGTCTCCGCACTGGTCCGCAACATCGAGCTGGGCCCGATCCGCTCGGCGCCCCGCCCGCCGGAGTGGATCGCCAACCTCGCCGGCGTCCAGCTCGCGGTGCTCAACGTGCTGCTGATCCCGGCCGCCGTGGTCGCGGCGGTCCGCGCCGACGCCGTCCCCGTCCTGGCGGTCGCCGGGCTGGCCGCCGGGCTGGCCGCGCTGATCGGCGCGGTGGTCGCGGTGACCTGGCTGCGCGGGCGGGGCACCGGCAAGAGCCCGGTGCTGCCGGTGCTCCAGCGCTGGATCGACGGCTACCGCCCCGAGGTCGCGCTCTACTTCGCCGGCCCGGCCAAGGACGTCTACCAGGCGAACATGTGGCTGGCCCCGACCGAGGCGCTCAACCAGCGGGCCGTCGTGCTGATGCGCAGCAGGGAGGCGTTCTTCGAGCTGGCCGACACCCGGCTGCCGGTGATCTGCGTGCCGACCGGTCCGGACTTCATGAACCTCGAACTGGGCACGGTGCGGGCCGCCCTCTACGCGGCCAACGTCGGCGCGAACATCCACATGCTGCGCGAGCCCGGCATGAAGCACGTGTTCGTCGGCCACGGTGACAGCGACAAGCAGGCCAGCGTCAACCCGTACAGCAAGGTGTACGACGAGGTGTGGGTCGCCGGCCTGGCCGGCCGGGAGCGGTACGCGCGGGCCGCGGTCGGCGTCCGCGACGAGGACATCGTGGAGATCGGCCGGCCGCAGCTCGCCGGGGTGCACACGTTCGGCGGGACCGCCCCGGACCGGCCGTTCACCGTCCTGTACGCCCCCACCTGGGAGGGCTGGCTCGACGACGACCCCTACCACACCTCGCTGGTGCTGATGGGGGAGCGGATCGTCCGGGGGGTGCTCGCCTCGCCGCAGGTCCGGCTGGTCTACAAGCCGCACCCGCTGACCGGCTCCCGGTCCAAGGAGGCCAGGGCGGTGCACGAGCGGCTGGTGTCGCTGATCCGGGCCGCCGGCGGTGACCCGGACTCCGCTTCGCTGGACGGCCCCGGGCACCGGGTGGTCACCGGCCGGGTCCCCGCCCTGTTCGACTGCTTCAACCAGACCGACCTGCTGATCAGCGACATCTCCAGCGTGGTCTCCGACTTCGTGCAGAGCCAGCGGCCGTACGTGGTGGCCAACCCGAGCGGGCTGCCGGAGGACGAGTTCCGGCGCGAGTTCCCCACCTCCCGGGGGGCGTACCTGCTCTCCCGGGACTGCGGCGAGCTGGAGAAGATCGTCGCGGTGACCCGGGCCGGCGACGACCCGATGACCGACGCCCGGCGGGAGCTGAAGACCTACCTGCTCGGCCCGGCCGAGGCCAACCCGATGGACCGGTTCCAGGAGGAGATCGGCCGGCTCTGCCGCTGACCGCCCCGGCTGCGGGACCCGGGGCGGGCGTCCGCCCCGGGTCCCGCGTCGTTTCCCCGGGTGGTGGCGGCGGCACGCCGGTGACCGGTGCGGGGTCGCCCACCGTTTCCCCCACGCCGGCGCTTCTGCCACCATTCGCTCGTCATCCGTACGACGAATGGGGGTCACCGGTGCGCATCCTGCTGGTCGAGGACGACCGACGGGTGGCCGCCGCCCTCGCCTCGGCGTTGACCCGACGCGGGTACGAGGTCGAGCACGCGGCCACCGTCGCCGCCGCCCTCTCCGCGGCCCCCTGCGACCTGGTCCTGCTCGACCTCACCCTGCCCGACGGGGACGGCACGGAGGTGTGCCGGGAGTTGCGGCGGCGCAGCAGCCAGCTCGGCATCATCGCGGTCACCGCCCGGGGCGAGGAACGCGACCGGGTGCTCGGGCTGCGGCTCGGTGCCGACGACTACGTGGTGAAGCCGTTCTCGATGGTGGAGTTGCAGGCCCGGATCGAGGCGGTGCTGCGGCGTGCGGCGCACGCCGCACCGGCCCGGGACCTGATCGAGGTCGGTCCGGTCCGCATCGACGTGTCCGCCCGGACGGTCGCCGTCGCCGGTCAGCCGGTGGCGTTGACCCGTAAGGAGTTCGACATCCTGCTCTCGCTGGCCCGTCAGCCCGGCACGGCGGTGCCCCGGGACCGCATCCTGCTCGACGTCTGGGGCACCACCTGGGCCGACCGGCACACCGTCGAGGTGCACGTCGGTTCGCTGCGCGGCAAGCTCGGCGACCCCCGCCTGGTGGAGACCGTACGCGGGGTCGGCTACCGGCTCCGGGGCGAGTGAGGGGCAGCCGGTGCGGCGTCGACTGGTGATCAGCTACCTGCTGCTGATGGTGCTGGTGCTGCTGGCGTTGGAGACGCCGCTCGCGGCGACCCTGGCGTCCCGGGAGACCGACCGGGTCCGCGCCGACCGGCTCGCCGACGCGACCCGGTTCGCCTCGCTGGCCGGGCCGGCGCTGCGCGGCGGCGGGGCCGGGCCGCTGACCGGCGAACTCGTCAGCTACGACCAGCTCTACGGCATCGGGGCCGCCGTCGTCGACCGGGACGGCCGGGCGCTGGTGGTGTCGACGAGTTGGCGTACCGGCCGGGACACCCGGGCGGCGCTGGACACCGCCCTGGCCGGGCAGCAGTTCAACGGGCCGGACTCGGTCTGGCCGTGGGTGGACGGCCCGCTGGTGGTGGCGGTGCCGATCAACGACGGCGGTGAGGTGCTCGGCGCGGTGGTCACCGCCACGCCGGTGGCGAAGGTGCGCCGCACGGTCACCGCGTGGTGGCTGCTGCTCGCCGGTATCGGTCTGCTTGCCGTGCTGGCCTGCGTCTCCACCGCGTTCGGGCTGGCCGGTTGGGTGTTGCGCCCGGTGACCGAGCTGGACGCGGTGACCCACGAGATCGCCGAGGGGGACCGGGGCGCCCGGGTGCAGGACCGGTGGGGCCCGCCGGAGCTGCGTCGGCTGGCGGCCAGCTTCAACCACATGGCGGCGGTGGTCGCCGACGTGATGGACCGGCAGCGGGCCTTCGTCGCGCACGCCAGTCACCAGCTGCGTAATCCGCTGACCGCGCTGCGGCTGCGGGTGGAGGAGCTGGGGCCGAGCGTGGTCGACCAGGACGGCCGGGCCGAGCACCGGCTCGCCCTGGAGGAGACCGACCGGTTGGCGCTGGTCCTCGACGGGCTGCTCACCCTGGCCCGTGCCGAGCGGGAGCAGAACGAACGGGTCACCGTGGACGCGGCGGCGGTGGCCGCGTCCCGGGTCGCCGCGTGGGAGCCGTTGGCCCGGCACCGGTCGGTCACGTTGCGCCTGGCAGCCTCCGGCCCGGCCTACGCGCGGACCGTGCCGACCGCCGTCGACCAGGCGTTGGACGCGCTGATCGACAACGCGATCAAGTTCAGCGGCGACGGCGGTGAGGTGACCGTGGCGGTCCGGTACGCCGACGGGGGCACCGCGCTGGAGGTGCGCGACACCGGCCCGGGAATGACCCCGGACCAGCTCGACCAGGCCACCGAGCGGTTCTGGCGGGCCTCGGACGCGCAGAACATCGAGGGTGCCGGCCTCGGCCTGACCATCGTGGCGGTGCTGGTGGACGCCTCCGACGGCCGGCTCACCATGCACCCGGGACAGCCTCGGGGCCTGGTCGCCGAGCTGTGGTTCCCGGCCCCGGCCGACCCCGATCCGGCTGCGGACCCCACGACCCCGGCCCTGCCCGCCGCCCCTGCACCGCCTACCGGTACCGTCCCGCCGGACGGGCCGGCGACGCCCGCCGGTCCGGTTCCGCCGGCCGGTACCGTCCCGCCGGAGGGGCCGGTGCCGCCCACCGGCGACCGGTCGGCGGCGCGTGAAGCGTCCGGACCGGAAGCGTCCGGGCCGGGGTGAGCGGTCAGGGTTTGGCGGAGCGGTACCAGTCGGCCGCGCCCGGGTGCAGCGGCAGCGGTGTGGTGGCGATCGCCGAGCGGGGACTCATCCGGCCGGCCGCCGGATGGGCGGCGGCCAGTTCCGACCGGCGTTCCATCAGCAGCCGGGTCACCTCGCGTACCAGGGGCTCGGGCAGGTCGGCCCGGACGATCAGGTAGTTGGGGTTGGCGACGGTGGTGACCGGGTCCACCCCGTACACCGAGCGGGGGATGTCCCGGGAGACGTACACCTCCCGGTAGGCGCGGCGCAGCGGCTCGGTCCACTCGCCGAGGTTCACCAGCCGGATCGAGGTGGCGTCGGCCAGCGCCTTCACCCCGCGTACCGGCAGGCCGCCGGAGAAGAAGAAGGCGTCGATCCTGCCGGCGCGCAGTGCCGCCACCGAGTCGTCCAGCCCGAGGTGTTCCTGCCGGATCTGGTTCCCGCCGAGCCGGGCCACCTCCAGCAGCCGGGTCACGGTGACCTCGGTGCCGGAGCCGGACGCGCCCACCGAGACCCGTCGCCCGCGCAGGTCCGCGAGGTCGCGGATCGGGCCGCCGGCCGTGGTGACCAGGTGCAGCAGGTCGTCGTAGACGCGGGCCACGGCGAGCACCTTCGGCGGGCTGGTCGGGCTGGTGTCGAGCACGTCGGCCTGGGTGAAGCCCAGTTCGGCGGCGCCGGAGCCGACCAGCCGGACGTTCTGGGCGGAGGCGGCGGTGACCACCACGCTGGCCCGGACGCCGGGCAGCTCGCGGTTGAGCACGGTGGCCAGCGACTGGCCGAAGGCGTGGTAGACGGCGGTCGGGCTGCCGGTGGCGATCCGGATCGGGATCGGCTCGTCGGGGGAGTCCTGGCAGGCAGCCAGCCCGCCGAGCACCACGACCAGCAGCATCAGCAGCGCCCCGCCGGCGGAGGCGGACCGCCGGCCGCGCCCGGTCCGGCTACGGCTCACGCGGTGCACTCTGCGCCGTCACCGGCTCCGGCGCAAGCTCGGGCCGCCGGTGACCGGCCTGAGCCCCGGGTCAGGGTGTGGTGTGGTGGCCGGTGGCCGTTCTCAGACCAGGGTGGGGACCCGGGCGGGCGCCAGTGCGGCCCGCTCCATGATCCGTAGCCGGTCCGGTCCGTCCGCGACGCTCACCACCAGGCAGCCGGCCCCCGGCCGCAGCAGCGCCGGCACCTCCAGCAGCGCCGCCGACCGGATCAGCACGGCGGCCAGTTCCCGGTCGGCCAGCCGGATGCCGAGGATGTGCCGCCGGACGTGCCGGCCACCGGCCAGCAGGGCCGAACGCCAGGCGGCCGAGGCGAGCCGGGTCCGCCAGGCGGCCCGGGGGGTGGAGGAGCCGACGGCCGGCCCGAGCAGTTCCCGACGCCCCTGCCGCCACCCCGTCTCCCGCAACCGGGTGAACCCGGTGCGGTGACCTGCCGGCACGTGCAACCGGTGCAGCTCGTAGCGGCGGCGCAGGCCGCCGGTGACCACCTCGTGCTCGACGGGCACGTCGAGCCGGGCGAGCAGTTGCCGCATCCGCAGCGCGGCGTCCTCCCGGTTGAACTCCACCGCGCCCCGCTGCGGTGGCGTGGTGGCGTGCGGGCGGGCCGTCGGCGTCGGTGTGCAGCGCACCAGGCAGGCCACCTCGAACGCGTCGGCCAGGGTCAGCCAGTCCAGCGGGGGCGGGGACGACGGGAGGCGTGGCCGGTCGAGCAGGCGGGCTTCGGAGGTCATCGGACCGCTCCTTCTCGACGTCGGATCCCCCTAACGGTCGCCTGCCGGTCGGCCCGCCTCCAGCCATCGGCACCGGATTTGAGGAAATCTTGCGTTCCTAGAGTTCGGTCACCACCACGTCGATCTGCCGGGGCCGGCCCGCCGTCACCGGCTGCTCCTCGACCGGATACTTCAGGTCACGCAACGCGCCGATCAACGCGGTCGCGGTCCGCGGTCGGGCCCCGGCCAGCAGCAGGTCACGGACCAGCCGCCCCTTGGTCGCCTTGTTGAAGTGACTGACCACGGTGCGTTCCCCCGGCCGGCGCTCGTGCAGCACCCGCACGGTGACCGTCCGCCCGGCCAGCTCCGCCGGCGGCGTCCAGGTCGCCGCGTAGGCGGAAGAGCGCAGGTCCAGCACCGGGCCGCCGCCGGCCGCCGCCGTCAGCACCGGCGACAGCACCCGCCGCCAGTACGCCGACAGCGCCCCCACCCCCGGCAACCGCGCCCCGATCGGGCACCGGTACGGCGGAATCCGGTCGGCGAGCCGGACCGCGCCCCACAGGCCCGAGCTGACCAGCACGGCGCGGCGGGCCGTCCGCAGCGCCCCGGGCGGCAGGGTGGCCAGGCCGAGCGCCTCGTAGAGCACCCCGGTGTAGACCTGCCCGGCGGGTGCGGTGGCGGCCCGGTCCAGCCGGGCGTTGCGGGCCAGCTCGCCCCGCTGACCGGCGGTCAACCCGAGGGCGGCCAGGGCGGCGTCCGCGGCGGCTTCGGACCGGCCGGTGGCGCTGAGCGTCATCAACGCGCCCAGCACCTCCTCGCGGGCCGGGGTCAGCTCGGGCAGGGAAAGCCGGGTCAGGTCGAGCCGACGACCGGTGCCGGCGTCGGCCTTGCCCTCGGAGGGCGGCAGCAGGATGAGCACCGGCAAAGCGTACGGGCCGAGGTCAGCGCCACGGCCGGACGGCGCTCGGCGGGTGGTACACGCGATAGCCGGCGACCTCGACCAGCCGGGCGCTGTCGGCCCCGTCCCCGAGCAGGTGACGCAGCCGGCGTTCCGCCGGGGAACCGACCGGCAGCACGTACCCGGGTCGCGCCGCCCGTTCCACCCGCCGCCAGTACGGCGGGTACCGGTTCTGCCCCGGGGTGAGCCGCCCGTCGAGCACCGCGCAGACCACCCGCTCACCCGTGTCGAAGGTCAACCGGTTGCAGGTCCAGTAGTCGCCGTAGACCTCCCGCAGCCCGGTACGCCGCACCGCGTCGGCCAGGTCCCGGGCCCGCCGCTGGTCGGCCCGGGGCGCGTCCAGCGAGGCCAGGAACAGGCCCGTCGCCACCACGGCGGTGGTGGTCAACCCGGCCAGCACGGCGGTGGCGCTAGCCCCGACCAGCCGGCCGACCACCCCGACGCTGCCCCGCCAACAGGCCACCGCCGCCAGCCAGAGCGGCCAGAGCACCGCCGGCAGGGAGATCTGCACCACCGACAGGTAGCGGGCGTTGGCCAGCGGGTCGGTCGCGGCGAGCGGGCTGCGGACGTACGCCAGCAGGGTCAGCGCGGCACCGGCGACCAGGGTGAGCTGGGCGAGCGGTCGGACCCGCACGGCCGCCGGCCGGCCCACGGCCCGGCGGTGGCCGGCCAGGGCGAGCCCGGCGGCGGCGACCAGCAGCACCGGGTAGAGCACCCCGAACCACTCCTGCCAGCGGGCGCAGCCGGTGACCGGGCAGAGGCCGGTCGCCAGCGGCACCCCCTCCAGCAGCCCGCCCCGCACCCGGTCCGCCCACGGCGGCGTCGGACCGGTGCCGGCGCTGAGCTGACGCAGCACCGACAGCGAGTCCGCCCCCGGCGGGGCGACCAGGTTGTCCCAGGCCAGCGGGGCCACCCCGACCGCGACCCCGGCCACCAGCAGCAGCCCCGACCAGCCCCACAGCTCCCGACGCAGCACATAGAGCAGCAGCAGGCCGGCGACCGCCAGGTAGGGGGCGAGCAGCCAGTCCGACCAGAACGCCGCCCCGGCGAGCACCCCGGCCAGTCCCGTCGCCGCCCGCCGCCACCCGGGCCGCCGCCACCGGCCCCGCCGCCCGGCCAGACCCACGGCGACCAGCAGGATCGCCAGCACCACCGGCTTCCCCTCGGGCCGCCCGCCCACCACCGTGAGCTGGTCACGCACCACCCGTTCGGTGCCGAGCACCAGCAGCCCGACGACGAAGGTGGCGAACCACGGCCGGTAGAGCCGCCGGGTCAGCCGGTGGGACAACCAGAGGAAGACCGCGTACAACGCGACCAGCGGCAACCGCAGCACCGGCCAGGACGGCCCGGCCAGCGCCACCAACGGCGCCGCCAGGTAGGACTCGACCATGCCCATGTAGTGCTGCCCGTACAGGAACACCGGGTGCTCCCGGCCGGCGGCGATGTGCAGCGCGGCCAGCCCGAACGTCGCCTCGTCGCTGTTCGCGGCGGGCACCGTCAGCAGGGTCAGGGCCAGCCGGTACCCCACCCCGGCCACCCCGAGCAGCAGCGCGACCAGCGCCGGACGGTCCAGCCGTGCGCGGTCGGGCGGAACAGGTGTCGACACGACCAACGCCCCCGTCGTCGTCCCGACCGGAGTGTGTCACGCCCACCGGCCGCGTCGGGGCCGATCGGGCCAGGCGGGCTGCGGCCCGGCGTCGCAGGCCGGCTACCTGGGCGCTCGCCTGGCCGCTGCCGGACACCTGTGGCAGGGTTGCAGCGTGCCATCCACCACCGCAGGCCAGCTGGCCGTACCCACCCTGCACCGGGCCGCGCGGATCGAGGACGCCCTGCACCAACTGGTGGAGCGCCGGCTGCGGCGCACCGGGTGGCAGCCCAACATCGTCGCGTACGCCGGTTACGGCGCGCCCGGCTGGGCCCGGGTGCTGTGCCGGGTGCTGCTCAGCCGCCCCGACCGGCGGCAGGGCCGGCTGGAGAAGGTCCGCGGCTGGCGCAGCTTCGCCACCCTGCCCGCCAAGCACGTCGAGGTCACCATCGAGGCCGGCGACGGCGTGCACACCGCCCACGCCGACCGCAGCGGTTTCGTCGACACCGTGGTCAAGGCCGACTTCACCCCCGGCTGGGCGTCGGTGCGGCTGCGGGTCGCCGACGCCGAACCGGTCGAGGCGCTGGTCCGGGTCATCGACCCGGAGGTGCGCCTCGGCATCCTCTCCGACATCGACGACACGGTCATGGTGACCGCGCTGCCCCGACCCATGCTGGCCGCGTGGAACACGTTCGTCCTCGACGAGCACGCCCGCACGGCCGTGCCCGGCATGGCGGTGCTCTACGAACGCCTGGTCACCGCCCACCCGGGCAGCCCGGTGTTCTACCTGTCCACCGGCGCGTGGAACGTCGCGCCGACGTTGACCCGGTTCCTGTCCCGGCACCTCTACCCGGCCGGCCCGCTGCTGCTCACCGACTGGGGGCCGACGGCCGACCGCTGGTTCCGCAGCGGCCGGGAGCACAAGCGGGCCACCCTGGCCCGGCTCGCCACCGAGTTCCCCGACGTCCGGTGGCTGCTGATCGGCGACGACGGGCAGCACGACCAGGAGATCTACCGCGAGTTCGCCGCCGCCCACCCGGAGAACGTCGCCGGGGTGGCGATCCGCCGGCTCTCCCCGACCCAGTCGGTGCTCGCCGGTAGCCTGCCCGTGCCGAACGACCGGCCGTCGTCGGCGGGGCCGGTCGGGCAGAAGTGGCTCTCCGCCCCCGACGGGGCGGGCCTGTGGAAGCTGCTCCGCGACGCCGGCCTGGTCTGAGCTGCCCGACCGGCGTCCCGTGCGGACGGGTCAGTCGCGGCGGAGCCAGAGCACGCCGAGTGGGGGGACCCGCAGCGCCACCGAGGCGGGCAGGCCGTGCCAGGGGACGTCCTGGGCGTGCACCGCGCCGAGGTTGCCCACCCCGGAGCCGCCGTAGTGGTGGGCGTCGGTGTTGATCACCTCGGTCCAGGTGCCGGCGGCCGGCAGGCCGACCCGGTAGTCCTCCAACGGGCCGGCGGAGAAGTTCGCCACGCAGACCAGGGTCGCGCCGTCCGGGGCGATCCGGACGAACGAGACGGTGTTGTTGGCGACGTCGTCCCCGGCGATCCAGCGGAACCCGGCCGGGTCGGTGTCCTGCGCCCACAGCGCCGGGGTGTCCCGGTAGGCGGCGTTGAGGTCGGCGACCAGCCGCTGCACCCCGGCCCGCGCCGGATCGTGCAGGAGATACCAGTCCAGGCCCCGTTCCTCGCTCCACTCCCGGTCGTCGCCCAGCTCGCAGCCCATGAAGAGCAGCTGCTTGCCCGGGTGCGCCCACATGTACGCCAGCAGCGCCCGTACGTTGGCCAGCCGCTGCCAGGTGTCGCCGGGCATCTTGCCGGCCAGCGACCCCTTGCCGTGCACCACCTCGTCGTGGCTGATCGGCAGCACGTAGTTCTCGCTCCAGGCGTACGCCAGGGAGAAGGTGAGCTGATGGTGGTGGTGCTGCCGGTAGATCGGGTCCTTCGCGGTGTAGAGCAGGGTGTCGTGCATCCAGCCCATGTTCCACTTGAAGCCGAAGCCGAGCCCGCCGTCGCTGGTGGGCCGGGTCACCCCGGGCCAGGCGGTGGACTCCTCGGCGATCATCACCACCCCGGCGTGGTGCTTGTAGACGGTGGCGTTGACCTCCTGCATGAAGGCGATCGCCTCCAGGTTCTCCCGGCCGCCGTGCCGGTTGGGCAGCCACTGCCCCTCGGGGCGGGAGTAGTCCAGGTAGAGCATCGAGGCGACCGCGTCGACCCGCAGGCCGTCGACGTGGAACTCGTCGCACCAGTAGAGGGCGTTGGCGACCAGGAAGTTGCGCACCTCGCGGCGGCCGAAGTCGAAGACGTACGTGCCCCAGTCGGGGTGTTCGCCGCGTCGCGGGTCGGGGTGCTCGTAGAGCGGGGTGCCGTCGAAGCGTGCGAGGGCCCACTCGTCCTTGGGGAAGTGCGCGGGCACCCAGTCCAGCAGCACCCCGATGCCGGCGGCGTGCAGCCGGTCGACCAGGTAGCGGAAGTCGTCCGGGTCGCCGAACCGGGAGGTGGGTGCGAAGTAGCCGGTGACCTGGTAGCCCCAGGAACCGCCGAACGGGTGCTCCATCACCGGCAGGAACTCCACGTGCGTGAAGCCCATCTCGGTGACGTACGCGGTGAGCTGTTCGGCCAGGTCCCGGTAGCCGAGGCCGGGCCGCCACGAGCCGAGGTGCACCTCGTACACGCTCATCGGTTCCCGGTGCGGCTGCCGGCGGGCCCGCTGCTCCAGCCACTGCGCGTCGGTCCACTCGTAGCGGGACCGGTGCACCACCGAGGCGGTGGCCGGCGGCACCTCCGCGTACGCGGCCAGCGGGTCGGCCTTGTCCCGCCACCGCCCGTCGGCACCGAGGACGCGGTACTTGTAGCGGGCCCCCTCCGGCGCGCCGGGCACGAAGATCTCCCACACGCCGCTGGACCCGAGGCTGCGCATCGGCCAGCCGTCGTCGGGACCCCAGCCGGTGAAGTCGCCGACGACGCGTACCCCACGGGCGTTCGGGGCCCACACCGCGAAGGCGACGCCGCCGTCGCGGACCCGCGCGCCGAGCGCCTCCCAGAGCCGTTCGTGCCGGCCCTCGCCGATCAGGTGCAGGTCCAGCTCGCCGAGGGTCGGCGGGTGGCGGTACGGGTCGTCGGTGACCCACCCGTCGACGTCGACCCGGTAGTCGAGCACGCTGCCCTCGACGCGGGCCTCGAAGACGCCGACGTCGTGCACCCGCTTCATCGGGTGCCGGTCGTCGCCGACGAGCAGCGCCACGTCCCCGGCGCCCCGCCGCATGGTGCGGATCGTGGTCCACCCGTCGGCGGGGTGCGCGCCGAGCAGGGCGTGCGGGTCGTGCGTCGCGCCGGCGATCAGCTGGTCCATCGGTCGTCCTTCGAGGCGGTCGGGGTGGTGCCGTCGGTCGGGTCGGTGGCGGGCGCGGTCGGCGCGGTGCCCCCGGACAGTTCGGTGGGCACCTGCGCCACGGTCAGCCCGGGCGGGGCGGTGCCGGCGGGGGAGTCCGCGTCGTCCGGCCCGGCCTCGGGCGGTGTGGCCGGGGTGTCGGCCGGGGCGGGCGGGGCCGGGCGGCGGACGGTCAGCACGTGCGCTGGTTGCAGGTACGGGTCGAGCCGGACCGCGTTGCGCTGGCCCCACTCGTAGCCGGCCCCGGTCAGCTCGTCGTGCACGGTGAACCGTTCGTGCCAGTCGAAGCCGAGCGCCGGCATGTCCAGCGTGGTGTTGCCCCACTGCACGGTGTGCGAGTCGAACGAGCAGACCACGATGACCGTGTCGCCGGTGTCCGGGTCGCGCTTGGACCAGCACAGCAGCGCCGGGTTGTCGATGTCGTGGAAGACCAGGTTGCGCAGCCGGTGCAGGGCCGGGTGCTCGCGGCGGACCCGGTTGAGGGTGGCGACGAACGGGGCGAGCGAGCGGCCGTGCGCCTGCGCGCCGGCCCAGTCCCGGGGGCGCAGCTCGTACTTCTCGTTGTCGAGGTATTCCTCCGCGCCGGGCCGGGCGACGTGCTCGAACAGCTCGTAGCCGGCGTAGATGCCCCACGACGGGCTGAGCAGGGCGGCCAGCACCGCCCGGATCTTGAACATCGGCGGCCCCCCGTGTTGCAGGGACTCGTGCAGGATGTCCGGCGTGTTGGGCCAGAAGTTGGGCCGCATCCAGTCGACCGAGGCGACCAGTTCCTCGCAGTACTCCCGCATCTGCGCGGCCGTCGTGCGCCAGGTGAAGTAGGTGTACGACTGGGTGAAGCCGATCTTGCCCAGCCCGTGCATGATCGCCGGCCGGGTGAACGCCTCGGCCAGGAACAGCACGTCCGGGTCGGTCCGCTTGACCTCGGCGATCAGCCAGTGCCAGAAGTCGAACGGTTTGGTGTGCGGGTTGTCCACCCGGAAGATCCTGATGCCCTCGCCGATCCAGTGCCGGACCACCCGCAGCACCTCGGCCCGGATGCCCTCGGGGTCGTTGTCGAAGTTGACCGGGTAGATGTCCTGGTACTTCTTCGGCGGGTTCTCCGCGTACGCGATGCTGCCGTCGGCGCGGGTGGTGAACCACTCCGGGTGCTCGGTCACCCAGGGGTGGTCGGGGGCGCACTGCAACGCCAGGTCCATCGCCACCTCCAGGCCCTGCTCGGCGGCGGCGGCGACGAAGTCGCGGAAGTCGGCCGGCGTACCCAGGTCGGGGTGGATGGCGTCGTGTCCGCCCTCGGCCGCGCCGATCGCCCACGGCGAGCCGACGTCGTCCGGGCCGGCGGTGAGCGCGTTGTTGCGGCCCTTGCGGTTGACCCGGCCGATCGGGTGGATCGGCGGCAGGTAGAGCACGTCGAAGCCCATCGCCGCGACCCCGGGCAACCGGTCCATCGCGGTGACGAAGGTGCCCGAGCGGGCCGGGGAGTCGACGGTGGCCGGGATCGCCCCCTCGGAACGGGGGAAGAACTCGTACCAGGCGGAGAAGAGCGCCCGGGGACGGTCCACCCAGAGCCGGTGCGCCGTGCCGGTGGTGACCAGCTCCCGCACCGGGTACGCCCAGAGCAGGTCGGCCAGGTCGAGCGCCGGGGCGACCCGGCGGGCCAGGTCGGCCCGCTCGTCGCCCAGCGCCTTCACCGCCGCCGTGACCTGCCCGGCCGCGTCGGTCGGCACGAGGTCCAGGGCGGTGGTGAGCACCCGCACGCCCTCGGCCAGGTCGTTGGCCAGCTCGGCCGCGCCCTGCCCGGCGGCGATCTTCTTGGTCACCGCGTTGTGCCAGGTCAGGTACGGGTCCTGGAACGCCTCGACGGTGAACGACCACTCGCCGACGGCGTCCGGCCGGATGGTGGCGTGCCAGCGGTCCTGCCCCGGCTCGCCCGGCCGCATCCGGGTGAACGGGCGGGCCACACCGTCGGGGCCGTGCCAGGCCACGTTGCAGCCGAGCGCGTCGTGCCCCTCCCGGTAGGCGCGGGCCGACACCGGCACCAGCTCGTCGACCACCGCCTTGGCCGGGTAGCGACCGCAGGCGACGACGGGGGAGACGTCTTCGATCGGGAACCGTCCGCTCACCCGATCAACCTACTGTGCGAGATCCCCTCGCGCTCAACCAAGCGTCCCCTTCGCCCCGCCCCGGCGTCCCCGCCCAGGTCCGGACACGTGGCGTTGCCGATAGATCACCTTGTGTGTACGGTCGGTCGGGTCAATCGACAGATCGCGATCTGGAGGTAGGATGAATCGGCTCAAATCCCGCGCGGCGGCCCTCGTGGCAGGCACCGCGATCGCCGGCCTCGTCGCGGCCACGGTGCCCGGCACCGCCGCCCAGGCCGGCTACTACCAGTACCGCAAGTGCTCCACCGCGGTCTCGCTCTCCTTCTTCGTCGACAGCACCTCGTCGACCACGCGGTGGCCGCACTCGATCGGCTGGAACAACGTCATGTACGCGGCACAGGAGGCCAACGGCCGCTACCACGTCTCGCTCTGGGACACCTCGGGTGACACCAACGGTTGGGTCAGCACCGCCTGGGTCCGCGCCTGCTGAACCGGCCGCCGTACGGCACCGGCGGCGACGCCGACCACGCACCACACCCGACGACGCGGAGGTACCCCGTGAGTACGACCAGCAAGCGCGCGCTCGCCCTCCTGACGGCGACCGCCCTGACCAGCCTCGGCGCGGCCGTGGCGACCGGCGGTGCCGCGCAGGCGGCCTACTACCAGTACAGCAAGTGCTCCACCGCCGTCAGCCTGTCCGTGTTCGTGGACAGCACCTCGTCGACCACGAAGTGGCCGCACTCGGTCGGCTACAACACCCGCATGTTCGCGGCGCAGGAGGCCAACGGCCGCTACCACGTCTCGCTGTGGAACGACAGCGGCGACACCAACGGCTGGGTCAGCACCGCCTGGGTCCGGCCCTGCTCGTAGCCTTCCCCGCTGCGCGCAGCCGTTCGTTCTTCCGGTAGCTCTCCTCCGGCGTCGCCGTGCTGTGCGTGCCGGCCGGCGGCCAGCTTCCGGTCGCCCGTCGCCGATGGTCATGGACCCGTCTCCGTGTGGCGGCACCCCTGTCGGAGGCCCGTATGCCTGTCAGGCATTTCTCTGCCTGACAGGCATACGGCTTTTCTGGGCCTGGTCCCCCGGCGGGGTGACGCGAGTGCAGGCCGGCATCGCAGTCCCCGCCTCAATGACTCAGGTGGGTGGAGCTTCGGCGACATACAGGCCGGCCCCTTGGACGCCGACGATGATCCCTTGGGCTTGCAGAAGCATCACCGCTCGCTGAACGGTCGAGATGCTCGCCGAGTAGAGCTGGGCCAACTCGGCATAGGTGGGCAGTCGACTCTCCGGTGGGTATTCACCCTGCTGGATGCGGGCATGTAGGTCGGCGGCTATCTTCCGATAGCCCATCGGGATGGTCATGGATCTTGTCTCCGTTCGGCAGCCCGATTCGACCACGCCACCTCACCCTGTTCAACCTCTTCGTTGACTTTGGTACCAATGAGACTTAGCGTGATGGCTGTGGCGCTCTCCGTTCGGCGACGGTGCGCCCGCTGCCGGGCAAGGCCGATGACTACTGCTGATCGATCGGCTTGCCCGGCATCCGGCTACCCCTGCTCCTAAGGAGTTTCGATGCGAGAACGATCCGTTGACCGACCGCCCTGGACCGCGTACCACGTTCCGGGTGGTCCTGCTCCGCTGCCGGACGGCGACCGGGTGGCCGTGCCGGTCCGGCCGCGTCGGGCGCTGCGTCGGCGGCAGTTCGCCTACGGCGTGGCGGTCGCGGTGTGCGTACTCGTTCTGCTCGTGGTGGGGGTCTTCCGGTGAGCGGGACGGGCCGGCGGTGAACGAGCTGCCGGTGGGCCGCCGGGTCGCCCAGTGGCGGGTGCGGCGCAACATGACGCAACAGCAGTTCGCCGACCATCTCGGCAAGTCGAAGAGCTGGGTGGACAAGGTCGAGCGCGGGGTACGCCGGCTGGAGCAGGTGTCCAACCTCCGGATGGTCGCCGAAACGCTCCGCATCGATCTGGAGGTGCTGCTCGCCGGGTCGGCGGGGGAGTCGGCGCGACCGGAAGCCGCCACCACCGGTGTCGACGCGGTGTTGGCCGCGCTGGCCCGCTACCACGTCGAGACGCCGGCCCGGCCGCCCGACATCGCGGAGTTACGCACCCGCCTGGCCCACGCGGAGCAGAGCTACCGGCACGCCCGGTACCCGGAACTGCTCGTCCTGCTGCCCGGCCTGGTCGACGCCGTCCGCGCGGCGCGCGCCATCCAGCCCGGCCGGGCGACCGACGGCCTGCTGGCACGGGCGTACGGCCTGGTCGCGCTGGTGCTGCTCAAGGTCGACCGGCCGGAGGTTGCCTGGCTGGCCGCCGACCGGGCGGTGGCCGCCGCGCAGGTCACGAAGGACCCGTGGGTGGCCGCCGCCGCCACGGTGCCGTTGGCCCAGGCGCTGCGCCACGGCGGCCGGCGGCGGGCCGCGATGGAGGCCGCCGCCGTCGCCGCCCACCGCCTCCTGCCGGTGTGTTCCCCGGGCACGCCACGGGCGACCTCGTCGACGACCGGTAACAACCAGTCGGCCGACCCGGCGCTGCTCGCCACGCTGCTGCTCCAGGCCGGCCTGGCCGCCGCCGGGCGGGGTGACGGCCGGGCCGCCCGGGATCTGCTCGGCCGGGCCGGCCGGGCCGCCCGTGATGCCGGGGCCGAGGGCGGCGGCGCGGCGGTCGAGGCCGCGCGGGTGGTCGCCGAGGCCGCCCTCGGCGAGGTCACGGCGGCGACGGTACGCCACGAGCGGCTGGTGGCCGGCGACGGATGGGGATGGCTACCCCCTGAGCACCGGGCCGCGCACCTGCTCGACGCCGCCCGTGCCTACGTGCTCGGTGGCAACCTGCTCCGCGCCGGCCGGGCGGTGCTGGAGGCGGAGCGCACCGCCCGCAGCGAGGTGCACGACCGCCCGGCGGTACGCCCCCTGGTCGCCGCAGTGGCCCGCTCCGCCGCCGCCCCGCCCGCGCTGACCCGCCTCGCCGCCACCCTCCACGTCACCTGAGCCTGGTGGCTACCTGTCGCCGTAGTGGTATCGGCAGGCAATGATCTCGACGTCGTCCTTGGTGACCCGGTACACCAGCCGGTGTTCGCGATCGATCCGGCGGGACCAGAAGCCGGAGAGCTCACCCCGGAGGGGCTCCGGCTTGCCGATGCCCTCGTACTCGTTGCGCATGACGTCCGCGATGAGATCGTTGATGCGTTTGACCAGCTTGCGATCCGTGTGGCTGAGGTACTGGTTCCACGCCGTCGCGGTGAAGACCAGCCTCACGCGACGTCCCGTACGGTCGTCGGGTCAACCAGTTCCCGCTCGGTGGCGTCACCCTCTTCGAGCTCCGCGATCGATCTGCGCAGGGCTGCGGCGTTGCCCGGACTGCGCAGCAGGTACTCGGTCTCCTTCATCGACTCGTACTCCGCCAGCGGCACGATGACCACCGGCTCGTGACCCGACCGGGTCACCACCACTTCCTCCGCGTCGTTGATGACGCTGTCGAGTTCGGCGGCCAGGTTCTGCCGTAGCTGGGTGAAGTTGACGGTCCGCATGATCACCTCCGAGGTAGGTACAGAAAACTGTACCGGACCTCTCCCTAGGCCCGCAGCGAGCGGTACAGCTCCACCGTCTGGGCGGCGATGGCGTCCCAGGAGAAGTGCTCCACGGCCCGCCGCCGACCGGCGAGACCGAACGCCTCGGTGCGCTGCGGGTCGGCCAGCAGCTCGTTGATCGTCTTGCCGAGGTCGGCGACGAACCGGTCCGGGTCCAGCGGGGTGCCGCTGCCGTCGCCGGCCTGCTCGATCGGCACCAGCAGGCCGGTCTCGCCGTCGGCGACCACCTCGGGGATGCCGCCGGTGGCCGTCGCCACCACCGCCGTCTCGCAGGCCATCGCCTCCAGGTTGACGATGCCCATCGGCTCGTAGACCGAGGGGCAGACGAAGAGCGTGGCGTGGGTGAGCACCTGGATCACCTCGGGCTTGGGCAGCATCTCGGCCACCCAGACCACCCCGGACCGGTTGGCCCGCAGCTCGGTGACCAGGCCCTCCACCTCGGCGGCGATCTCCGGGGTGTCCGGGGCCCCGGCGAGCAGCACGAGCTGGGTGTCGGCGGGCAGCTCCCGGGCGGCGCGCAGCAGGTAGGGCAGGCCCTTCTGCCGGGTGATCCGCCCGACGTAGACCACGCTGGGGCGGGCCGGGTCGATGCCGAGCCGGTCCAGCACGTCGGTGCCGTGGTCCGGGGCGTACTGCGCGGTGTCGATGCCGTTGTAGACCACCCGGACCCGGTCCGGGTTCACCGCCGGGTAGGCGGTCAGCACGTCGCGCCGCATCCCCGCGCTGACCGCGACGATCGCGTCGGCGGACTCCATGGCCGTCCGCTCGCACCAGGAGGAGAGCGCGTAGCCGCCGCCGAGCTGTTCGGCCTTCCACGGGCGCAGCGGCTCCAGGCTGTGCGCGGTCACCACGTGCGGCACCCCGTACAGCAGCTTGGCGGTGTGCCCGGCCAGGTTGGCGTACCAGGTGTGGCTGTGCACCACGTCGGTGCCGGCGCACCCGGCGGCCATCGCCAGGTCGACGCCCATCGTGCGCAGCGCGGCGTTCGCGCCGCCCAGGCCGGCCGGCTCGGGGTACGCGGTGACACCCGGCTCGTCGCGCGCCGCGCCGAAGCAGTGCACCCGGACGTCGGCGAGCCGGCGCAGCTCCCGGGCCAGGTACTCGACGTGCACCCCGGCCCCGCCGTAGACCTCCGGCGGGTACTCGCGGGTCAGCAGGTCCACGCGCAGCGGGGCGGAGTCGGTCATGCCCGGCACCCTAGTGCAGAATCCGGCCGCGCACCGCTCGCGGAACTGTGCCCGTACGAGTGGTGAAGTCGCAGCGGTATGGATAGCGTCTGGTCATGGCTGCCAAGGTGCTCGCGATCGTCCTGGCCGGCGGAGAGGGCAAGCGCCTGATGCCGCTCACCGCGGACCGGGCCAAGCCGGCCGTCCCGTTCGGCGGGATGTACCGCATGGTCGATTTCGTCCTGTCCAATCTGGCGAACGCCGGCTTTCTCAAGATCGTCGTGCTGACCCAGTACAAGTCCCACTCGTTGGACCGGCACATCACCAAGACCTGGCGGATGTCGACCCTGCTCGGCAACTACGTCACGCCGGTGCCGGCCCAGCAGCGCCGGGGCCCGTGGTGGTTCGCCGGGTCCGCCGACGCGATCTACCAGAGCTTCAACCTGATCAACGACGAGCAGCCGGACTACGTGATCGTCTTCGGTGCCGACCACATCTACCGGATGGACCCCCGGCAGATGGTCGACGACCACATCGCCTCCGGCGCCGCGGTGACCGTGGCCGGCATCCGGCAGCCGCTGTCGATGGCCGACCAGTTCGGCGTGATCGAGGTCGGCCCGGACGGCAAGCGGATCAGGTCCTTCCGGGAGAAGCCCACCGACGCCGTCGGCCTGCCCGACGCCCCCGACCAGATCTACGCCTCGATGGGCAACTACGTCTTCTCCACCCGGGCGCTCTGCGAGGTCGTCGAGCGGGACGCGGCCGACAAGACCAGCAAGCACGACATGGGCGGCAGCATCATCCCGATGCTGGTCGAGCGGGGCGAGGCCAACGTCTACGACTTCAAGGACAACGAGGTGCCCGGCAGCACCGACCGGGACCGGGGCTACTGGCGGGACGTGGGGACGCTCGACTCGTTCTACGACGCGCACATGGATCTGATCAACGTGCACCCGGTGTTCAACCTCTACAACTTCGACTGGCCGATCTACACCGACCAGCCGCCGTACCCGCCGGCGAAGTTCGTCCACCAGTGGGGCGAGCGGGTCGGCCGGGCGGTCGGCTCGATGATCTCGCCCGGCGCGGTGATCTCGGGTTCGCTGGTGGAGAACTCGGTGGTCTCGCCCAAGGTCAAGGTGCACTCCTGGGCGCAGGTCGACGGCGCGGTGCTGATGGAGGGCGTCGAGGTGGGCCGGCACGCGGTGGTCCGCAACGCCATCCTCGACAAGAACGTCTTCGTGCCCGAGGGCGCCGAGATCGGCGTCGACCTGGAGAAGGACCGGCAGCGCTACACCGTCTCCGACAACGGCATCGTCGTCATCGGCAAGGGTCAGCGCGTCGAGCCCTGAGCCGGGGTGTGACCCGGTCGCCGCCGGGAAGACACCGCACCCGCCCGTACCACCCGAGGAGGTTTCCGCAGTGGCCCACCCCCGTGCCGGACAGCCCGCCGAGCCCGCCGACCTGGTCGACGTGCCCCGGCTGGTGACCGCCTACTACGCCGAGCACCCGGACCCGGACGACCCGGCGCAGCAGGTCTCCTTCGGCACCTCCGGCCACCGGGGGTCCTCGCTGCGCAACGCGTTCAACTCCGACCACATCCTCGCGGTCACCCAGGCGCTCTGCGACTACCGCCGGGAACAGGGCCTGACGGGGCCGCTCTTCCTGGCCCGGGACACCCACGCGCTGTCCGCCCCCGCCGAGGCCGACGCGCTGGAGGTGCTCGCCGCCAACGGGGTGACCGTGCTGCGGGACAGCCGGGACGGCTACACCCCCACCCCGGCGCTGTCGCACGCGATCCTCACCCACAACCGGGGGCGCACCGACGGGCTCGCCGACGGCATCGTGATCACCCCCTCGCACAACCCGCCCGACGACGGCGGCTTCAAGTACAACCCGACCAACGGCGGGCCCGCCGACACCGACGTCACGAAGTGGATCCAGGGCCGGGCGAACGCGATCCTGGCCGCCGGGCTCAAGGAGGTCAGACGCATCCCATACGCGCGGGCGCGCGCCGCCGACACCACGGGCACGTACGACTTCCTCGCCCACTACGTCGACGACCTGCCGGCCGTGCTCGACATCGACGCGATCCGCGACGCCGGGGTGCGGATCGGCGCCGACCCGCTCGGCGGGGCCAGCGTCGCCTACTGGGGTGAGATCGCGCAGCGGCACCGGCTCGACCTCACCGTGATCAACCCGCTGGTCGACCCGACCTGGCGGTTCATGACCCTCGACGGCGACGGCAAGATCCGGATGGACTGCTCGTCGCCCAACGCGATGGCGTCGCTGATCGCCGCCCGGGACCGGTTCCAGGTCTCCACCGGCAACGACGCCGACGCCGACCGGCACGGCATCGTCACCCCCGACGGGGGCCTGATGAACCCCAACCACTACCTGGCGGTGGCGATCGGCCACCTGTTCCGTACCCGGTCGCAGTGGGGGCCGGCGGCGGCCGTCGGCAAGACGCTGGTCTCCTCCTCGATGATCGACCGGATCGCCGCCGACCTGGGCCGGCCGCTGCTGGAGGTGCCGGTCGGCTTCAAGTGGTTCGTCCCCGGGCTGCTCGACGGCACGGTCGGCTTCGGCGGCGAGGAGAGCGCCGGGGCGTCGTTCCTGCGCCGCGACGGCAGCACCTGGACCACCGACAAGGACGGCATCCTGCTCTGCCTGCTCGCCGCCGAGATCATCGCCACCACCGGGCGGACCCCGAGCGAGCACTACGCCACCCTGACCGAACGCTTCGGCGCGCCCGCGTACGCCCGGATCGACGCCCCGGCCAGCCGGGAGCAGAAGGCGGTGCTCGGCCGGCTCTCCCCCGAGCAGGTCACCGCCACCGAGCTGGCCGGCGAGCCGATCACCGGCATCCTGACCAGCGCCCCGGGCAACGGGGCTTCCATCGGTGGACTGAAGGTGACCACCGAGTCGGGCTGGTTCGCGGCCCGGCCGTCCGGCACCGAGGACGTCTACAAGATCTACGCCGAGTCGTTCCAGGGGCCCGAGCACCTGGCCCAGCTCCAACAGGAGGCGAAGACCCTGGTCGACACCGTGCTGGGGTAGTTCCACCGGCTGCCCGTGCGCCCCGTCCGGTCACCGGACGGGGCGCACGGGTGTCTCGCCCCCGGTGCCCGCAGTTTTCCTCCGGGGCGTTTCGTGAGCCGCGACTCGTTCGTTGCGCATGAGGCGACCGAAAATGGGAGGGGGCGGACGATGACCTGGTCCAGGACGGTCTCTCCCCCCGGCTCCGGGACCGACCTCGTCGAACTCCGGACGGCGTCCCCGGCCCGTACCGCGTCGTGGGGACGCCAGCGGGAACTGGTCGGTCGGCTGCTGCGCTGCTATCCGGTCAGCTTCCTGGTGCTCGCCCCGTACGCGCTGCTGATCCTGCCGATGGCGGTGATCAATGACAACCCGCGTACCGGTTTCATCGTGTTCCTGGTGGGCCTGGCGTTGCTGGGCACCGTCACCGTGGAGACGTTCTGTCTGCTCCTCGGGCGGCCCGATCCGCAGTGGCGGCGCGGCATGCGCCAGGCGACCGCCCGGTACCCCCGGATCTATCCGGTGGCCCGCCTGGTCGTGCTGGTCAGCATCGCGGCCGAACTACTGGGAGCGCACCTCGGGGCGGGGAACCTCGTCGCGCAGATCTCCGGGGACATGTCCGACACGCCGATGGTGGCGCTGACCAAGTTGTTCTCCGGTTGGGCGGCGCTCGGGTTCGCGCTGCTGGTCGCCAGTCACCTCGGCGGCTACCTGTCCAAGGTGAAGCTGTACGGCTGGCTGGGCGCGCTCGTCGCCACCAAGGCCGTCGTCACCGTGCTGACCGCCCTCACGGCGCCACTGATCGCCTTCGTCTTCTTCGCGGTCACCGCCGGGGTGGTCTGCGGCGTGTTCCGGTTGCGGTACCTGATGGTCGGCACGCTGATGCTGGTGCTGCTGTGGCCCGCCATGTTCGACTACCGCAACGGGCTACGGGAGGACCAGGGCGTCGCGGTGGACGACGCGGTCACCGCGACGGACCGGATGCGCCTGGACCGGCAACTGACGGTCGTCGCGGAGACGGAGGTTCCCGTCGACCTCGGCCAGCCCGAGGGCGTCGACTACCTCAGGTACGGTCTGGTACCACGGCTTCTGGACCCCGACCGGCCGGCTCTGACGACCGGACAACAGATCAACCAGTACCTCGGCGGTAGCCGGACGTCGGCCTCCAACTTCCTGTTGCTGGGCAACATGTGGTTCTTCGACGGTCCCGACGGGGTGGTGGCCGTGCACGCCTTCTGGGCCGGGTTCGTGGCGCTGCTGCTGCGCTGGCGGGGCCGGCCCGGCCCGGCCCGGTTGAGCCTGGTCTGCCTGGTGTTCTCCGACGCGCTGCTCTGGTCCGGCACCTATCCCGACTCGATGATCGGGTTCGTGCAACACGTGGTGTCGGCGCTGACGGTCTTCTTCCTGCTGTGGCTGACCCGCAGCCTTCCCGGCCGGGTGCCCGCCCGACCCGCCCGGGGCGTGGGGTCCGGGTGAGACGTCAGCGGGAACTGGTCGGTGGGCTACTGCGCTGCTATCCCGTCAGCTTCCCGGTGCTCGCCCCGTACGCGGTGTCCATCGGGCGTCCCGATCCGCGGTGGCGGCTGGCGGGTGCCGTCCGGTGACCGTCCGGGTCCGTGCCCGCCCGGCCGGCCGCAGGGGTGTGCCCGGCCTACCCCGGACCGGTCGCCGTGCCCTGCTCGCCCTGCTCGTCGGAGGACTGTCCAGCGGGGGCAACCTCCTGCTGGCGGTCACCGTCACCCGGCTGGAGTCGATCGGCGGAGTGGGGCAGTTCGCCCTGGCCTTCTCGTTCTACGTCCTCGGCTCCGGGCTGGTGCGCAGCGTGGTGACCGACTCGACCCTGGCGGCCGGCACGGGGGCCGCTCCCGCCGCCCGGCGGGCCGTCCTGCTCGGCACCGTCAGCGGCCTCGCGCTCGGCGCGGCGGGTATCGCGTACGGCTCGTCCTATCTGGTGTGCGCGGGCCTCGCCCTGCCGGGTCTGGTGCTCTACGACTACACCAAGGCGATCGCCGTCGGCCTCGGGGCACCGGCCGGGGCCCTGGCCCAGGAGGCCGCCTGGGCGGCGGTCACCGGCTGCGCCGCGCTCGCCGGCCTGTTCCGGCTGCTCGACGCGCCGTACGTGTTCGCCCTCTGGGCGTGCGGTGGCGGGTTCATCGGTGTGGTCGTCGCGATCCGCCGCCGGTACATGGTGCGGCCCGGCTGGCGCGTCGGCCGGGCGGAGACCCGCGTCGCGGTGGGGTTCGGCGCGCAGTTCCTGCTGACCACCGGATCGGCGCAGTTGGCGCTGACCGCCCTGGCCGCCTTCGCGGGCACCGCGGTGGTCGGCGAGTTGAGCGCCGGGCGGACCCTGCTGGGGCCGGTGAACCTGGTCCTGTCCACCGCCGCCACGCTGATCCTGCCGCACCTGGCCCGCAGCCGCGCCGAGTCCCGCGCGGTGCGGACCCGGGCGGCGGTACGACTCACGGCGCTGGTGGCCGCCGGCGTCCTGCCGATGACGGCGGCGGTCGCCCTGCTGCCCGACGCGGTCGGGACGGTGCTGCTCGGCGCGAACTGGGACCTGGCCCGCAGCCTGCTGGTACTGCTCGCGCTGGAGAGTCTGTTCGCGGTGCCGGCCGCCGTCGGCTTCGCCGGGCTACGGGTGGAACAGGCGAGCCGGCGGGCGATCCTGCTCGGCGTCCTGCTCGGTGGGCTGCGGGTGCCGGTGGTCGTCGTCGCGGCGGTGCTGTTCGGGGCCACCGGTGCGGCCGGTGCGCTCGCGGCGCTCGCCCTGGTCAGCGCCGTCGCCTGGGCCGGCAGCTACCTGCTGTTGCTGCGCCACCGGGCGACCCACCGCGCGCCGGCCCACCGCCGGCTCGACCCGGTCCCACGAGGCGGGTGAGCCGGGCGGGCCCGGGTGAGCCGGACGCGGGTGGACCGGCGCGGGACCGGGTGGCGGGTGAGCCGGGCGCGGGGTCGGCGGACGGGCCGCGCGGGACGGCGGCTCAGCCGACGGCCGCCAGGGCGGCGCGGACGCGTTCCACCACCGTCTTCACCCCCGGCTCGGTCAGCTCCGGATACGTGGGCAGGTTGATGCCACGCCGGCTCAGGTCGACCGTCACCGGGCAGTGTGCCGCCGGATCGTGGTGGGCGGGCAGCTCGGGGATCGGCACGAAGAAGGGCCGGGTCTCCACACCGAGCCGGTCCAGCGCCAGCGCCAGCGCGTCCCGGGAGGCGTCGTCCCCGGTGGGCCCGACCAGGAAACAGGCCATCCACGGCGCGCGGCGGACACCGGCGAGCACCGGCTGGGCCGACAGCGCCGGCTCGTCGGCGAGCTGCGTCTCGTAGCCGGCGATCACCGCGTCCCGCCGGGCGATGATCTCGTCGGCCCGGTCGAGCTGGGCGCAGAGCAGCGCGGCGGCCAGGTTCGTCATCCGGTAGTTGTAGCCCAGCACCGGGAAGTAGTACCGCCGCTGCGGGTCCATGCCCTGGTTGCGCAGCAGCCGCATCCGCTCGGCCAGCGCGGCGTCGGAGGTGGTCACGCAGCCGCCCTCGCCAGCGGTGATCACCTTGTTGCCGAAGAACGAGAAGGTCGTGGCGTCGGCCAGGGAACCGGTCGGCTCCCCGTCGACCGTGGCCCCGAAGGACTCCGCGGCGTCGGCCACCAGGAGCAGGCCGTGCCGGTGGCACAGCGCGCGCAGGGCCGGATAGTCGGCGGGGTGGCCGTACAGGTCGACGGCGACGACCGCCCGGGTCCGTGGCCCGATCGCCGCGGCGACCGCGGCGGGGTCGACGCACCAGCTCTGCGGCAGGACGTCCACGCAGACCGCCCGCGCCCCGCAGTACGCGACGGCGTTCGCGGTCGCCACGTAGGTCAGCGCGGGCACGATGACCTCGTCGCCCGGACCGATGCCGGCGGCGGCGAGGACCAGGTGCAGGGCGACCGTGCCGTTGGCGGTGGCCACCGCCGTGCCGGCGGCGCACCGGCGGGCGAAGCGGTCCTCGAAGTCGGTGAGGAAGGGGCCCCGGGAGGAGACCCAGCCGCTGCGCACGGCCTCGACGACGTACCGTTCCTCCAGGTCGGACAGGCTCGGACGGGCCACCGGATAGCGGTCGTCGGTCAGGCTCACGAGGTTTCCTCCCCGGTCAGTTCGGTGGCGAACGCCGAGCGCGGCATCGGTCCCGGCCGGCCGTCGGCCACCCAGCGCAGCACGTCGAGGTAGTCGCCGCCGGTCGCCGTCCAGGTGCGGGTGGCCAGCCGGCCGTCGGCGTGCCGGGCGGCGGCGGCGTAGTGCGCGCGGTCGGCCAGCAGCCGGTAGACCGCCTCGGCCAGGGAGGCGGGCTCGGTGGCCGAGAAGACGGCCGCCTCGGCGCCGGTGAACTCCAGTTGCGCCAGCAGCGGCTCGGCGTCGGCGCAGGCGACGGGCAGGCCCCAGCTGAACGCCTCCAGCATGGCGCCGCTCGCCGCCTCCCACAGCGACGGGATGACCACCGCGTCGGCGCGGGCGTAGAGGGCGTTCAGCTCGTCGAGGGTGACGAACCCGGGGAAGGACACCCGGCCGCGCAGGTCGGGCTGTGCGGCGCGGGCGAGCAGGCGGCTGGCCTCGGGCTCGACCAGCGGGCCGGGACAGATCAGCCGGCACTGCGGGAGCAGCGCCATCGCCTCCAGCAGCGTCGCGTGGTTCTTGTGGGTCGCCGTGGAGGACGGGTAGAGCAGCAGGCCCGGTTCGGGGCGCGCGGCGGCGCGGGCGGGCGCGGGTTGGAACGTCGGGGTGGGGATGAGCGCGGTCCGCTCCGCCGCCTCGGGGAACAGCCGCAGCGTCTCCCGGTACGGGTGCGGCCAGGTCACCACCACGGCGTCGGCGCGGGCCACGTTCTCCCGGACCACGGCGGCGAAGCCGGGGGAGTGGAACGCGGCCCGCAGGTGCCGCAGGTCGTGTACGACGACGACGGACGGGCCGGTGCCGATCGGGGCGCTGTGGAACGGGTAGAGCGTGACGTCCGCGCCGCGCTGCCGGGGCACCGAGCGGTGCCGGACCGCGTTGACCGCCCGGCGTACGGCGAGGGAGTCGCGGACCCGGGTCGGTGTCCACCGGCGCAGCAGTTGCCCGGGGACGGTGTCCGAGCGCAGCGGCTGGGCGACCTCGGCCCAGCCGAGCCGGTCGGCGGGCACCTGGTCGCGCCACTGGTCCAGGGTGCCTCGCAGGACGTTCACCCGCAGTTCGCAGGAGGTGTCGGCGACCATGCCGGTGAGCAGGCCGTAGGTGAACGCCTCGACCCCGGCGGCGTGGCCGGGCCGGATCGGGGTGGCCTCGACGGTGATCCTCATCGGTCCACCCGCACCAGGCGTCCCATCCGCTCGTCCTCCAGCAGTTGCCGGTCGGCGTCCACCATGATCCGCACCAGGTCGCTGAAGAGGGTCTTCGGTGCCCAGCCCAGCCGTCGCCGGGCCTTGGTGTAGTCACCGATGAGCGCGTCGACCTCGGCCGGCCGGAAGTAGCGGGGGTCGATCTCGACGTACCGTTGCCAGTCGAGCCCGACCCGGTCGAAGGCGGCCTCGACGAACTCGCGCACCGAGTGCCCCTCGCCGGTGGCCACCACGTAGTCGTCGGGGGTGTCCTGTTGCAGGGCGAGCCACATCGCCTCGACGTACTCCGGGGCGTAGCCCCAGTCCCGGACGGCGTCGAGGTTGCCGAGGTAGAGCCGGTCCTGGATGCCGGCCTCGATCCGGGCGACCGCGCGGGTGACCTTGCGGGTGACGAAGTTCTCGCCCCGCCGGGGACTCTCGTGGTTGAACAGGATGCCGTTGACGCAGAACATGTCCCACGACTCGCGGTAGTTGACCGCCGTCCAGTAGGCGTAGACCTTGGCGCACGCGTACGGGCTGCGGGGGTGGAACGGCGTCTCCTCGCGCTGCGGGGGCGGGGCGGAACCGAACATCTCCGATGAGGACGCCTGGTAGAAGCGGCAGTCGACGTCGGCCGCCCGGGCCGCCTCCAGCATCCGCAGGGCACCGAGCCCGGTGACGTCGGCGGTGTAGCCGGGGATGTCGAAGGAGACGCGGACGTGGCTCTGCGCGCCGAGGTTGTAGATCTCGTCCGGCCGGATGTCGCGGATCAGCGCGGTCAACGACGCCGGGTCGGACAGGTCACTGTAGTGGAGGAACAGACGCGCTTCGCCGTCGCGGGGATGGACGTCGACCCGGTCGATCCGTTCGGTGTTGAACGAGGATGACCTTCGCTTTATCCCGTGCACCGTGTAGCCCTTGTCGAGCAGGAACTCGGACAGATAACTACCGTCCTGGCCGGTGGTGCCGGAAATGAGTGCCACTCGCGACATGGGAGTCCTCTCGTGCCGGTTCGGATTTTGTGCGCGCGACTTCCTTATACCGGCTACCGGGCAGGTGATCATGCTTTTTGGGGTGGTGTTCGACGAATTCCATAAATTGTGTGGTGCAGTCACGAAAATGACGGTCGCTCGTTGAGTCACTCAGTTTCGTGTCTTCAGCGAGGAGCGAGGATGGCCGGCGAAACCAGCCCCGCGACGGAAGTCGACGAACGGTTGGCGAATGCCGAGGAGAGAAATTTTCGGGTCCTTGTCACGGCGGGCTACTTCAGCCCCGGCTGGCGAGCGGGCGGGCCCGTCCGCTCCATTTCCGACGTGCTCGACACGGCCAGCGCCGGTGTGTCCACCATCCTGCTGACCCGCGACCGTGACCTCGGTGCCCCCGCCGCCTATCCCGGCCTGTCCGGCACCTGGGCACGCCGGGGCCGCACGGACGTCTTCTATCTCGGCGTACGCCACCCGGCGCACTGGCGGATGCTCTGGCGTTCGCTGCGCTCGGCGCGGTTCGACCTGCTCTACGTCAACAGCGTCTGGTCGGTCTTCTCGGTCCTGCCCATCGTCGCGGCCCGGCTGGGCCTGCTGCGGGCGGAGCGCATCCTGGTGGCCCCCCGGGGCGAGTTCGGCGCGGCCGCCCTCGGCCTGCACCGGCTGCGTAAGCGGGTGTTCCTGGCCGGCTGGCGGTGGATGCTGCGGGGCCCCCGGGTGCTGTGGCACGCCACCGGACCGCAGGAGGTCGCCGACATCCGCCGGGTGCTGCCCCGGGCCCGCATCGGGGTGGTGGCGATCGCCGCCGGCCCCGAGCCGCACCCCGCCCCGGCCGAACTGCCGGTCACCGACCACACGCGGCTGGTCTTCATCAGCCGGATCTCTCCGATGAAGAACCTCGACCTGGTGCTCGCCGCGCTCGCCCACGTCCGGGCCCCGGTACGGCTGGACATCTACGGCCCGGTCGAGGATCCGAGGTACTGGCAACGGTGCCGGGAACTGTGGGCGGCCCTGCCGGACCCGTCGGTGGTCAGCTACCGGGGTGAGCTGCCCCCCGGGCAGGTCGGCGCGACGTTCGCCCGGTACGACGCGTCCGTCCTGCCGACCCGGGGCGAGAACTTCGGCAACGCCGTCGCGGAGAGCCTCGCGGCGTACTGCCCGGTGATCTGTTCGGACCGGACGCCGTGGACGCCCGTGCTGCGCGACGGTGGCGGGCAGGTGCTCACCGAGCTGACGTCGGCGGCGCTGGGCGCGCTGCTCAACCGGGTCGCCAGCGCCCCGCCCACCCAGCGGCGGGCGGCCCGGCTCAGCGCGGGGGAGGCCTACCGCCGGTGGCGGCTCGGCCGGCCCCGGGCCAGCGTGCTCGACCTGGCGTGGCAGGCGGTCGACGAACCGCCGCACCGGGTGCCCCCGCAGGGCCGGACGTCGTGACCGCGACCGAACCGCCCACCCAACAACCGAAACCAACCACGAGGAGGCGTCCTTGACCCGGGTGATGACCGTCGTCGGGACCAGGCCGGAGATCATCCGCCTGGCCCGGGTGATCGACACGCTGGACCGGACCGTGCAGCACACGTTGGTACACACGGGACAGAACTGGGACCCGGCGCTGTCCGACATCTTCTTCACCGAGCTGGGCGTACGCCCGCCCGACCGCTTCCTGCGGGCCGACACCCGCTCGCTCGGCAGCCTGCTCGGTGCGGTGCTGGTCGGCACCGAGCAGGCCATCGGCGAGCTGCGACCGGACGCGCTGCTGGTGCTCGGCGACACCAACAGCGCCATCGCGGCGCTGATGGCCCGGCGGATGAAGGTGCCCGTCTACCACATGGAGGCGGGCAACCGCTGCTTCGACCTCAACGTGCCGGAGGAGACCAACCGCCGGCTGGTCGACCACGTCGCCGACTTCAACCTGGTCTACTCCGAGCACGCCCGGCGCAACCTGCTCGCCGAGGGGTTGCACCCCCGCCGCATCCTGCACACCGGCTCACCCATGCGGGAGGTGCTCGACCACTACCTGCCGCAGATCGAACGGTCCGCCATCCTGGCGCAGCTCGCCCTCGAACCGGGCGGCTACTTCGTCGTCAGCGCCCACCGGGAGGAGAACGTCGACCACCCGGACCGGCTCCGCCGGCTGCTGGACTGCCTGTGCGCGGTTCGCGACGAGTGGCGGCTGCCGCTGCTGGTCTCCACCCACCCGCGTACCCGCAAGCGGCTGGAGGTGCTCGCCGTCGACGGCACGCTCCTGGACGGCATCACCTTCCACGAGCCGTTCGGCTTCTTCGACTACGTGACCCTGCAACGGCACGCCCGGTGCACGCTGTCCGACAGCGGCACCGTCAGCGAGGAGGCGGCGATCCTCGGCTTCCCGGCGGTGACCCTGCGGGAGTCCATCGAACGCCCCGAGGCGCTGGACGCCGGGGCGATCGTGATGACCGGCCTCGACCCGGCCGGCGTGGTGGAGGGCGTACGGGTCGTGGTGGACCAGGTGGCGGCCGGTCCGGTCGACTGCCCGCCGGACTACCGGGTGCCGGACACCTCACGCCGGGTGGTCGACTTCATCCTGTCGACCGTGCGCCGGCACCACGACTGGGCGGGCATCCGCCGCTGAGTCCGGCACCACCGGCCGGGCGGGCACCCCGGTGACCACCGTGCCCGCCGGGACGTCGCGGGTGACGCACGCGCCCGCGCCCACCACGGCGTCCCGGCCGACCCGCAGTCCCGGCAGGACGGCGGCGGTGGTGCCCACCATGACGCCGTCGTCCAGCCGGCAGTAGCCGGAGACCGCGGCGAGCGGATTGACCGAGACGTGGTCGCCGAGCACAGTGTCGTGCCCCACGGTGCAGTTCTGGTTGAGGTGCACCTGGCGGCCCAGCACCACGTTCGTCGTCACCCGGGCCCCGCCGGCCGCGAACAGCCCCTCCCCGATGACGCAGTCCGGCCCGATCTCCGCAGCCGGGTGCACCACCGTGGCGGCGGGCAGGCCGTACCGGGCGAGGGCCCGGTCGGTCTCGCGGCGCAGCCGGGGATGCCCGACGCCCAGCGCCACCGTCAGGCCCGCCGGACCGACGGCGAGCCAGTGGGTGGGGCCGAGGAAGGGGACGCCGAGCCGCCGCACCCGGGCCACGTTCTCTTCGGTCGGGTAGTCGTCGACGAAGCCGAGGACCCGCCACGGCCGCGCACCGACCGCCTGGGCGTTGAGCAGGCGAATTACCCCGAACATCTCCCTGCCCATCCCGCCCGCGCCTACGATCACTACACCGGTGGTCAACCGTTGCCCCCTCGGCCACGGAGAGCGCCGGTCGCGCTCCGCCCGCCACCCCCGCGCGGCTCCACCGGTGTCCGCCCGGCGTGAGCGGCGGCACGGGTCGAGTCCACGGCCCGCGGACGCGCCCTTCCCCTCGACGGCGATCTCCGGCACGGGCCGCCCCTCCCCGTCGCCGTCCGTGCACCGCAGACATTCCTACGGGACGCCGTTCCTCGGACGGCACAGTGAAGGTGGACCGAAGGTGAAGAAGTTGACAAGGCTGCCCTCCCTGGACGTCGCCGGCACGCCACGACGGCCCGTGGGCACCTACCGGGTGGTCGCGACCGCAGGGGTGTTCGAGCCGGGTTTCCGGGGCGGCGGCCCGATCCGCTCGCTGCGGTTCATCCTGGACACCCTGCCGGGGGACCTCGACGTCACCCTGGTCACCCGGGACCGGGACCTCGGCTCGTCAGCACCGTACCCCGGTCTGTCCGGACGGCTGCTGCGACGCGACGGGCGGTCCGCCGTCTTCTACCTGAATCCGTGGGCACCCCGGCACTGGGCCCGGCTGGTCCGCCACGTCCGGGCCCGCCCCGTCGACCTGCTCTACGTCAACAGCATCTGGTCGTTGTTCTCGGTGCTGGCGATCCTGGCGGTGGCGCTGCGCCTGGCCCGGGTCGGGGCCATCCTGGTCGCCCCGCGCGGCGAGCTGTCGCCCGGCGCCCTCGCCATCAGAGCGGCCAAGAAGCGGATCTTCCTGGCGCTGTGGGCGCCGCTGCTGCGACTGCTGCGGGTGCGCTGGCAGGCGTGCAGCGGGCTGGAGGAGCGGCAGATCCGGGCCAACCTGCCGTGGGCGCAGGTGATGGTGAACGGCAACGAGAGCCCGATCCCGGCGGACCCGCCGCCACCGGTCGTCGCGCACGACGGCCCGCTGCGGTTGGTCTTCGTCGGCCGGATCTCGCCGATGAAGAACCTCTGCACCGCCCTGGAGGCGGTGGCCGGCACCACCCGGCCGGTGGAGTTCGACATCTTCGGCCCGCCGGAGGACCCGCACTACTGGTCGCGCTGCCAACGGGTCATCGCGGCCATGCCGGGGCACGTCCGGGTCCGGTACCTCGGCGAACTCGCGGCGGCGGACGTCATGCCGACGTTCAGCCGGTACGACGCCTTCCTCTTCCCCACCCTCGGCGAGAACTTCGGCCACGTGATCCTGGAGAGCCTGGCGGCGGGCTGCCCGGTCGTCTGCTCGGACAACACGCCGTTCAGCGACCTGATCGCCGACACCGGCGGGATGGTGGTCCGACCGGCGACGGCGGCCGGCCTCAGCCGGGCCCTCGACCTGCTCGCCGACCGGACGCCCGAGCAACGGGCCGAGGCCAAGGCCACCGCCGGGCGGCGGTACCGGCGCTGGCGGCAGCGCCGCCGGGAACCCAACGTGCTGGAACACGCCCGGCAGTTCTGCCACTGATCCCGTCCGGGCCGGCGTCACCGTGGCCGGACCCGACTCGTTTCCCCAGTGACCGGGAGCACATGCCCCGGTCCGGTGGCCTCCAGCCGCCTCCTGCGATCGAGGACAGTCAGTGCCCAGTCGTGTTCGTACGATGGCCCGGCGCGTGCGGGACCATCTGGCCGCGTCCCGCGACCCCGAGGCGTTCGTCCGGTCCCTGGGCGTCAACCTCACCGGTCGGGTCAGGTTCTACGGGGTCAACCGGGCGATGTTCGGCTCGGAACCCTGGCTGATCACCATCGGCGACAACGTCTACGTCACCTCCGAGGTGCAGTTCATCACCCACGACGGTGGCACGCTGATCCTCCGCAGGGAGTATCCCGACCTCGACTGGACCGCGCCGATCACGATCGGCGACGACGTCTACATCGGCATGCGCGCGATGATCCTGGCCGGCGTCACCATCGGCAACCGGTGCGTCATCGGGGCCGGTTCGGTCGTCACCCGGGACGTGCCGGACAACACCGTGGCGGCCGGGGTCCCGGCCCGGCCGGTGCGCACCACCGACGAGTACCTCGAACGGCTGCGGGCCAAGTCGCTGGGCATCGGGCACCTGCCCGTCCCGGCCAAGCACGAGGCGATGAAGCGGATCTACGGCGTCCCCACCGGCTGACGCCGGCCCGGCCGTCGGGTCAGGCCCGCCGGTAGGCGACCTGCGGCGGGGGGAACTGGTGTACCCCGGCGATGGTGATCGCCCCCAGCGCGCCGGTCACCGCGGTCACGTCGTAGCCGAACCGGTCCCCGGTCATCGCCGCCGCCGTCGAACCCAGGCTCAGCGTCGTGGCGCAGCCGACGCCACTGGCCCGCACCGTCGGCGCGGTGCCGCCGCTGACCTGCCACACCTGCCCGTACCAGTGCCAGCCGGCCGGCAGCAGGACGGGCGCGCCCAGCACCGACTCCTTCACCCCGACGGTGGTGACGGCCACGGTGCCGAAGTCGGCGACCGGGCCGAGCAGGGCGGGCCGGCCGGTGGCCGGATCGTGGGCGTACACGCCGTGGCGCAGCACGCCGGTGCCGACCCGGGTCACCTCCACGCAGGCCCGGTCGACCGGGGTCGGCTCGGCCAGGAAGAACGGGTGCAGCAGCAGCCGCTGGTAGGCACCGGTGCAGGTGCTCTCCACCGTGGGGCCGGACCGGACGAGGAAGTACCCTCCCCGGGCCAGGGACGCCCCCGGCAGCGGCTCCGGCAGGGCCCCGTCGGGGTCGGCGCGCCACATCCCGTACCCGGGGGAGACCGGCACGGCGTACGGCACACCGGCGACGGTGACCCGGTCGGGCACGGTGAGGTTCGTCGGGCCCACCGGGACCAGCAGCCGGTGGAACAGCTGCGGCGCGGCCAGTTCGGCCTGGGCGACCGTGCCGACCCGTTCGATCACCACGAAGTCGTCGTCGCCGGCGGAGACGACGAGTTCGGTGGCGGTCGAGGGTGGAGCCAGGTAGCGACGGTAGGCGGTGCCGGTGACCGACTCACCGGCGGCCAGGGTCCGCCCCCACACCAGTTGCGGGTAGTTCTTCTTCAGGCTCGAGCTGATGAACCAGCTCTTGGCGGTGGTGTAGCGGGCCCGGACCGTGGGCGTCCCGTCCGCGACCGGCAGCAATCCGACGGCGATGCCCCACTGCTGCACACCACCGCCGCTGACCACCCACTGGGTCATGCTGCTCGCCGGCATGGTCCGGTCGGTGAGGGCCGCCGGGGTGATGTCGGTGAGCGCGGCAAGGGTGTCGATGTTCGCCCAGACCGACCAGTTCAGGCCGCCGGCCACGCCCACGTTCGGCATGAACTGCCGGCGGGAGCCGCCGGTCACCGGTGTCAACGGCGCGCACTGGGTGACGCCCGCGTTCAGGGTGAACCGGGTCAGGGCGGTCACCGTCTGGGTGACCAGCAGGCCACCGCCGGGCGACCAGCGGTAGACGTTGGTGATCCGGCACAGCGACGGGATCCCCGGCATGATCGTGGCGATCGGGGTGCCGACTTTCGCCCGTGCCGTGTCGATCATCCCCTGGTAGGAGGGGATGACGTAGGACTCCCGGATCACCAGTTCCAGGCCCGTCGACCGGCCGTCGGGCACCGGCCGGCCGTCGAGTTCGACGGCGACCGTGTGCGAGTGGGTGGCGGGGCGGATCTGCACGTCCGGGGTGAGACCGGTGATCGGCACGGTGGTCCGGTTGGTCGCCCCCGAGACGTGGGTGAGCGGCCCGGCCGGCCTGACCCGGGCGCCCTGCGCGATGCCGTCCACCACCGTGTACGGGTTGCCGAACAGCAGGCTGTTGGCGTTGGTGACGGCCAGCAGGGTGAAGATGCGGGCCCCGTCGCTCCACTGCGAACCCACGTCGGCGGTCGTCTTGCCGTGGTTGGTCACCACGATCTGGTTGCCGACGTTGTAGCCGTGGTTGCCGCCGACGTACGACCAGCCGGTGTTGATCGGGCAGTTGTCGTCGGAGGTGTCGTGGATGCGGGTGCCGACGGCGGACATGACCGGCCACACCTGGGCGTCGGTCGCGGTCGAGGGCACCAGGCTCACCTGGGGCAGGCCGGAGTGCCACAGGCCGACCATGCTCTCGGCGTACGCCAGGTTGACGGGCATGACCACGTCCCGGGTGGCGTCGAACCGCGACCTGACCGACATCAGGGCGTTGGACCGGTAGACGATCAGTTCAGCCATCCCTCACACCTCCACCGGAAACCCGCGACGATGCTGTCACTGTGCGCGTTTGTGCAGCTGGAAGCGGTTGTCGGTCGGTTCCCGGACAGCACCACCGGCCGTTCGGGGGACCTCGGTGGGGCCACTCCGGGCCGACGAACGCGATGTTTGTCCTTTATGGGACTAAATTCCCTTTTCCGGCGTAATGTGCTGCACATCTGCTCGACAAACAGGCGACGTGCGTACTCGGGGGTCGTGCATGCGCATTCTGATTACTGGTGGGGCCGGTTTCATCGGCGCCAACCTGGCCCGCGCCGCCCTGCGCGAGCCGGCCGTCAAGGAGGTCAGCGTCCTTGACGACTTCTCGGTGGGGCTGCGGGGCAACCTCGACGGGCTGGACGTCGACCTCGTCGAGGGGTCGATCCTGGACCCGGCGGCCCTGGACGCGGCGATGGCGGGCCGGGAGGCGGTGGTCCACCTGGCCGCGCTGCCCAGCGTGCCCCGGTCGCTGCGGGACCCGCTCGCCTCCCACCACGCGAACGCCACCGGCACGCTGATGGTGCTGGAGGCGGCCCGCCGGCACGACGTCGGGCACGTGCTGATCGCCTCCTCCTCGTCGGTGTACGGGATGAACCCGGCGCTGCCCAAGGCGGAGCTGACCTGGACCCGACCGATGAGCCCGTACGCGGCCAGCAAGCTCGCCACCGAGGCGTACGCGCTGGCCCACCAGGCATCGTTCGGGCTGCCCACGCTGGCGTTCCGGTTCTTCAACGTGTTCGGCCCCGGGCAGCGCCACGACCACGCGTACGCGGCCGTCATCCCCCGGTTCACGCACGCCGCCCTGCGGGGCGAGCCGGTGCAGGTGCACGGCGACGGCAGCCAGTCCCGCGACTTCACCTACGTGGGCACGGTCTGCGAGGTCATCCTCGACGCGGTGCGCCGCCGGGTGCACCACCCGCATCCGGTCAACCTCGCCTTCGGCGCGCGGGCCAGCCTGCTCCAGGTCCTCGACGAGCTGGAGGAGCTGTTCGGCCGGCCGATCGCCCGGGAACACGTGGCCCCGCGTACCGGGGACGTCCCGCACTCGCTGGCCGACAACACCACCCTGCGGGAGTTGTTCCCGGACGTCACCCCCGTGGACCGCCGGCAGGGGCTGCGGGCCACGGCCGAGTGGATGGCCGAGCGGCTGGCCGTCGCCCCCGCCCCCCTCCGGTGACCCGGGCCGTGGGCCGGGCCGCCGCCGGCACGGTCCCCGCCGACGCGACGGCCGCCGGGAGCACGGCCGCCACCGCCACGACGGCAGCCGGCGCGACGGCAGCCGGCACGCCCACCACCACCGCCGCGCCGCCGGCTGGCCCCCCGGCCCCGGCATCGGGGCCCGGCCGGGACCGGACCGTCACGGTGGGCATCGCCACCGCGATGGTGGCCAAGGGGATCGGCCTGGCCGCGCCGCTGGTCATGACCCCCGCCTGCTTCCGGTACCTCGGCGAGCAGCGGTACGGCCTGTGGATGGCGATCACCGCGCTCACCGGGATGGCCTGGTTCGCCGACCTGGGGCTGGGCAACGGGCTGCTCACCCGGCTCGGTCAACTCGCCGACGACCCCCGCCAGCAGGCCCGGGAGATCTCCGGCGCGTTCGCCACCCTCGGCGTGGTCGCGGTGCTGCTGCTGGCCGCCCTACTGGTGGTGACGCCGGTGGTGCCCTGGGTGGAGCTGTTCGCCGTCGGTGACCCGGACGTCGCCGCGCAGACCCCCACCCTGGTCCTGCTCTGCTTCGGCGCCTTCGTCGTCAACATCCCGCTCTCGCTGGTCCAGCGGGTGCAGTACGCCCGTGGCCAGATGGTGCAGAGCAACGCCTGGCAGTCGGCCGGCGCCCTGGCCGCCCTGGCCGTGGTGCTCGCCGCCATCGCCGCCGGCTGGCCACCGCTTACGGTCGTCGCCGGTGCGGTGCTGGCCGTGCCGGTGACCAACCTGCTCAACACCGTCACCTACTTCTGGTCCTGCCCACCGGCCCACCGGCCGGGGCCGCGACTCGTGCACCGGGACACCGTCGTCGGCCTGCTCCGGCTGGGCGTGCAGTTCTTCGCGCTCACCACGATGTCGTCGATCGCGCTGAACGTGGACAACCCGCTGGTCGCCAACGTGCTGGGGCTCGCGGCGGCGGCGCACTACGCGGTCGTGGGGAAGCTGTTCGGCGTGCTGTGGGTCTTCGTCGGGCTGGTGGGCATGACGGTCTGGCCGGTCAACGGCGCCGCCCTGGCCCGTGGCGAGGTCGCCTGGGTACGCCGCAACACCCGGCGCATGGTGCTGCTCTACGGGGTGGTGGTGGGCTCGGTCGGGTTGGCGCTGGTCGGGACCGGTCACCGGCTCATCGCCCTCTGGCTCGGGTCCGTCGACCGGTCGACGATCCGGCTGCCCGTCCTCGTCGGACTGGCCGGCTGGTCGCTGCTGGTCGCGGTCACCTCCCCGCTGATCATGGTGCAGAACAGCATCGGCCTGCTCCGGCCGCAGTTCGTCGGGTGGGCGGCGTTCCTGGTGCTGGCCACCGTGCTCAAGGTGTGGGGGCTGCGCCAGTTCGGCCTGGCCGGGCTGCCGGCGGCGGCCTGTGTCGCGTACCTGTCGACCATGGTGCCGGCCGCACTGGTCGGCTACCGGCGGGCGCTGGCCCGGTGCGGCCCGTCGTGACCGGCCGGCTGCGGGTGCTGCGGGTCGTCGGCGAGCTGAACTTCGGCGGCACCGAGATGCGTACCGCCGAACTGCTGCCCCGGCTCGCGGCCGGCGGCGTCGACCTGCACCTGGTGACGCTCAGCGACCGGATCGGGCCGGGGCCGCTGGCCGACGTGGTCGCCCGGCACGGCGGCAGCGTCACGGCGATCCCCCTCGACCCGCGCTTCCCGCTGCGGTTCCTGCGGCTGCTCGGTCGGCTGCGCCCGGACGTGGTGCACGCCGACTGCGCCAACTTCTCCGGCGTGCCGCTCGCGCTGGGCGCGCTGGGCGGCGTACCCGGGCGGGTCGCGCACTTCCGGGGCGACGACAACCGGCCCCGCACCCTGCGCCGCCGGGTCTACCGGTGGATCTGCGGGCGGCTGCTGCGGATCTGCGCCACCGACATCCTCGGTGTCTCGCCCAGCTCGCTGACGTTCGGTTACCACCCGTGCTGGCGCGACGACCACCGGTGCCGGGTGGTGCTCAACGGGCTCGACCTCGACCGGCTCCGCCGCCCCAGCCCCGACGACCTGCGGGCGCTGATCGGCGCGGGACCCACCGACCTGGTCTGCGTGACCGTGGGCCGGGCGTCGCCCGAGAAACGCCGCTGGCTGCTGCCGCCGATCCTGGCCGCGCTGCGCGACCGGGGCGTGTCCGCGCACGCGGTGCTCGTCGGACCGGGCGACCGGGCCGACGACGAGCGGGTCCGCGCGGCGGCGGACGCCGCCGGGCTCGGCGACCGGGTGCACCTGCTGGGCCCCCGCGACGACGTGGGCGGGCTGCTGCGGCAGGCCGACGTCGTCGTCCACCCGTCCTGCCTGGAGGGGCTGCCCGGGGGCGTGCTGGAGCCCGTCGCGTTGGGTATCGGCACGGTCGCCGCCGACCTGCCGGGCGTGCGCTTCATCGACGAGCGGCTGCCCGGCGTGACCGTCGTCGGGGTCGACGCCCCGCCGCAGGTGTGGGCGCGGGCGGTGGGCCGGGCGGCGGCGTACACCGCGTCGACCGCCCCCGCCGTGGCCGCCGACCGGTTCGTCCACAGTGTCTTCGCCATCGACACGGCGGCCAGCACCCACCTGGAGATCTACCACCGGTGGGCGTCGGCCCACCCCGGGCGGGACCGCACACCACGAGAGAGCAGCCGGCCACCGGTCGGCTCGGGACGGTGAGAGAGATGAACGATCAGACCGTGGTCGTAGGTCGGCGACCCCTGCCGGACGGCGGGCCGACCGGGCGGACCGGCCCACCGCGTCCGCTGCTCGTCGGCGCGTACGCCTTCCCGCACGGCGACGCCACCTCCAACCGGCTGCTGCAACTCGCCAGGTCCGCCGCGCCCGAGGGCACCCGCACGCTTGTCGTCAACGACTGGCCCTGCGAGCTGCCCTTCCCCGCCCGGCCACCCGGGGCGGCCGGCGTCGACCTGGTCACCCTGCGCGTGCGGGGCCGGCACCGGCTCACCCGGCTGCCGGCCCGGCTGGCCCGCCCGGTCCGCGTGCTGCGGGCCGCCCGCCGGCAGGGGGTACGCCGGGGCGACGTGAGCGTGGTGCTGCTCCCGATGGCGCTGATGACGCTGGGCAACTGGACGGTCCTGCGGCTCGCGCTGCGCTGCCCGGTGGTGGTCGACGCCAGCGAACGCCACGACCGGCGGCAGTTCCGTCACGGGTGGCTCACCCCGTACTACGTCCGGCACCGCTGGTCGACGTTCCTGGCCACCCGGCTGGTCGACCGGTCCACCGCGGTCTCCACCACGTTGGCCGGCTACCTCGCCGGGCACGGCATGTCGGTGCTGGTGGTGCCGCCGCAGGTCGACTGCGACGACTTCCCGGTGGCCCGGCCACCCGCGCTCTCCACCGGCCTGCGGCTGCTCTACGCCGGCACCCCCGGCCGCAAGGACATGCTGGACGTGATCCTGCGCGGGATCAGCCGGCTCACCCCGGCGCAGCAGCGACGGGTCAGCCTGACCATCGCCGGGGTCACCCGCGAGGACGCCGCCACCCACTCCGACCTGGACGTCTCGATCCTCGACGGGATCGTGGCCGAGGTGCGGTTCCTCGGTCGGGTCCCCCGTGACACGGTGCTGACGCTGCTCGCCGAGTCGCACTTCTCGATGCTGGTCCGTCCCACCGGCGGGTACGCGGCCAACGGTTTCCCGTCCAAGGTGCCGGAGAGTCTCGCCGCCGGCTGCCCGGTGCTGCTCAACCACACCAGCGACCTGGCCGCCCACGTGCACGACGGTGTCGAGGGGCTGGTGCTCGACGGCAACGGCCCGGACGACGTGCGGTGGGGCGTCGAGCGGGCGCTGCGGCTGCGCGACGAGGAGTGGACGGCGATGAGCCGGGCCGCCCGGTCGCGGGCCCGCGGGTCGTTCGACCACCGGGCCTGGCGCGACGAGGTCAGCGCCTTCCTGGTGGCCGACGACCGGCGCTGAACCGGGGTGCACACACGCCACGGTGGGCGTCCCGACCGGGACGCCCACCGTGGCGTGACCTCAGCGCAGGGCCGGGACCGGTTGGCGGGCGGGCTCGTCGGCCGGGACGCCGACCCACGGCGGGGTCGCCGCCGGGTCCGCCCCCGGTTCGTCGGCGTCGGCGCGTTCGCCGGGCAGGTGCAGCAGCACCCCGGCGGCCACGCACCAGAACACGTACGGGTACGTCTGCCCGGTGCCGAAGATGGCCGACTCGGTGATCTGGATCAGCAGGCCGGTGACGACGAGCCAGACCAGCCCGGAGTCGGCCCGGCGCACCGGTGCGCGCAGCGCGACCCGTCCGACGGCCAGCAGCAGCAGCACCAGCGGCGCCACGGCGGCGAGCCCCAGCTCCAGCAGCAGTTGCAGGTAGCTGTTGTGCACCACGCTCACCCCGGTCCCGAAGGACTCGTCGAGGCTGGCGAGGGTGAACAGGTGGTTGCGGGAGGCGTACCCGAAGCCCAGGGTGGGACGGTTCTGCCACCACAGGTCGACCGTGGCCTGCCACATCTCGGTGCGGCCGTTGGACAGGTCGCCGCCGGTGGGGTCGGTGAAGCGCAGCACGAGCTGCCGCATCCAGGGGCTGGCGAACAGGACCGGCAACAGGTTGAACAGGTACGCCACCAGCAGTCCCATGGCCAGCCCGGCGCCCAGCCGGACCATCCGGCCCAGCCCGTTGCGCAGCACCACCCAGCAGGCCCCGGCGAGTACGGCGATCAGGCCGGTGCGGGACTGCGACAGCAGCAGGCAGGCGACGGCCGGCACCATGCCGAGCAGGTCCACCCGGCGGCGGGACTGCCGGTAGACGGCCCAGCCCAGCGGTGTGGTCAGGGCGCAGACGATGCTGAGCATGTTGGGGTTGTTGTAGAGGCCCTCGAACCGGTCGGTCCGTGACAGCGCGGCGAGGAGCGTGCCGTCGGTGAACCCGACGCCGAGGCTGATCAGGGCGGAGCCGCTGAGGACCAGGTAGACCATGCGCAGGTCGGCCAGCATGACCGCGCGGTCGGGCCACCGGCGGCGTACCAGGACGTGCACCAGCGCGGCCAGCAGGAGCAGCGCCACGCCCCGTTGCAGGGTCTCCAACGGCACCACCGACCAGGTGAAGCTCAGCGTGGCCAGGCCGGCCATCGCCCAGAGCGCGCCGACGAGCAGGCGGGTCCACGGGTCGACCCGTGCCACCGTCCGGCCCGGCGCGCCCAGCGCCCAGACGATCAGGGCGGCCACCGCCGCGTACCGGGGATAGAAGCTGGCTTCCACCAGGGCCGGCAGCTTGGACGAGGCGCAGACCAGCAGCGCCATGGTCAGGCCCAGCAGCCAGCGCCAGCCGTCCATCTGCTGCGCGAGCGCGAACAGCGCGAGCAGCAGCAGCGCCACCGCGCCGACCGCGACCAGCGGGGCGGTGACGCTGGCGACGGTGGTGACCACCACGGCCATGACCGCCCCGACGACCAGGCACAGTTGACCCACTCGGTTCCCCACGTGATGTCCTTCGACTCCGACAGGCCGGCTGTGCCGGCGGTGGTCGTTTGCTGCCTCAGCGCGGCACGCCCGCCAGGCCCGGCCGGGCCGGGTCGGGCGCCCAGCGTGCCCGGGCGGCGTGCAGCGCGGTGATCATGTCCGGCCAGCCCGGTGGACGGTAACCGGTGGCGCGGGCGAGGGCGTCCGCGCGCAGCGACCGGTCGCAGACGAACCCGTCGTCCGGCACCAGCTCACCGGGCCACCCGTACACCTCGGCGACCAGCCGGAGCAGGTCGTATTTCGTGATTGGTTCGGCGGCGACGTGGTAGAGGCCGGTCAGCTCCGGCCGGGGCAGGACCACCGTGCGCAGCAGCCGGGCGAACTCCACGGTCGTCACCCCGCTGTAGACCGCCCTGGTGAAGCCGCGCACCTGACCCCGTTGGGAGAGGAACCAGTCCACCAGGGAACGGCGGGTGGTCAGCTCGTGCCCGACGATCGACGTGCGCAGGGTGAGCGCCGACGCCCCCGTCGCCTCGCCCAGCAGTTTGGACCGGCCGTAGAGGTCGGGCGGGTCGGGCAGGTCGTCCTCGAGGTAGCCGCCCCGCCGGCCGGAGAACACGCAGTCGGTGCTGACGTGGACGAGCCGGCCGCCGACCTGTGCGCAGGCGTCGGCCAGCAGGTGGGGGAGGAGCGCGTTGAGGGTGACCGTCGGCACCGCGTCCTGCACGTCGGGCCGCTGCTTGATGACGCCGACGCAGTTGACCACGACGTCCGGCCGCACCTCGTCGATGAGACGTCGGACGTCGTCGAACCGGGTCACGTCGACCGCCGGGACGATACGGGCCAGCAGGTGCGGCGGATACCAGCCCGCCCGGTCGTCGTCGATGCCGCGGGCGAGCCCGTGTACGTCGAGCGTCGGATCGTCGGCGAGTTCACGCAGCACGGCGTGCCCGAGCATGCCGGTGACGCCGACGACGAGGACCCGCCGCGCCGGGTCGGCGGCCTGCTGGTCGGTGCGGCGGCGGGGCACCCGGTCCGGGCGGGTGGGGTCGGTGGTCGCGTTCAACTCGTCACCACGGCCGGTGCGGCGGCCGCGACCTGCGCGCGTACCTCGGGCAGCGTCATCAGCAACGACTCGATCTCGGGTACGGACAGCCGGCGGGCGTTGTGCGAGTGGAAGTCGGCCAGCCCGCCGTGCTCGACGTCGCCCTCCTCGAAGTAGAGGGAGTAGTTGAGGTCGCGGCTGTCCACCGGCACCCGCAGGAAGTCGCCGAGGTCCTCGGCGAACGCGAGTTCCTCCCGGCTGGCCAGGGTCTCGTAGAGCTTCTCCCCGTGCCGGATGCCGAGCACGGTGAACTTCGCCGGCACCCCGAACAGGTTGCACAACGCGGTGGCCAGGTCGCCGATGGTGCAGGCGTCGGCCTTGCGGATGAAGACGTCCCCCGGCTGGCCGAACGTGAACGCGTGCTCCACCAGTTCCACCGATTCGGGCAACGACATCAGGAAACGGGTCATCGACGGGTCGGTGACCGTCGGCAGGCCGCCGCGCATGATCTGGTCGATGAACAACGGAATCACCGATCCGCGCGAGTACATGACATTGCCGTAGCGCACGCAGCAGACCCGGGTGCGGGCCGCCGCGTTGTTGCGGGAGTGCGCCTGCGCCACCTTTTCCATCAGCGCCTTGGTCATGCCCATCGCGTTGACCGGATAGACGGCCTTGTCGGTGCTCAGCAGCACCAGCGTCTCCACCCCGACGCGTTCGCAGGCGTCCACCACGTTGGCGCTGCCGAGCACGTTCGTGCGGACCGCCTCCAGGGGGAAGAACTCGCAGGAGGGCACCTGCTTCAGCGCCGCGGCGTGGAACACGAACTCCATGCCCCGGGCGGCCTTGAGCACGCTGTCGTAGTCCCGCACGTCACCGATGTAGTAGCGGACCCGGTCGTTGCCGAAGCGGTGGCGCATCGCGTCCTGCTTCGATTCGTCCCGGCTGAGGACCCGTACCTCGGCGGCACCGGCGTCGAGTAGTCGGGAAACCATTGTCTGGCCGAACGAACCAGTGCCCCCGGTGACCAGGAAACGCCTGTCCGCAAGCGAGGAAAGCATATCTCCTCCTGCCTTTTCCCGTCGGACCATCCTCGGGGATCACGATCTCGTCAATGGTGACCATACTGTTGCGATAACGAGACCGTGCGCGCTTCCGGTAAAGGGAGGAACAATCACGTTTCACGTTTTGCGCGGTGCTTCGCGGCGACCATTGTCGACCCGCCGGTGCGGCAGATGTGAAACGGCGGGCCGGCCGCCCGGAAAGTGGTAGGTCTGTTCCATGTCCAAAGTTGCTGCCCCTGCGGCACAGCCGCGCGCCGGTGACGCCGGCCCGGTGACCGGACGGGAAACCGACCCGTCGACCCGCCGACCGTACGACCCTTGGAAGCGGCTGCTCGACGTGCTCGGCGCGCTGGTCGTGCTGACCCTCGGCGCGCCCCTGCTGGCGCTGGTCGCCCTGCTGGTGCTGGTCACCCACGGGCGACCGGTGCTGTTCCGGCACACCCGGCCCGGCCTGCACGGCGAGCTGTTCGAGGTGGTGAAGTTCCGCACCATGCGCCACCCCGACCCGCAGCGGGGGCTGGTGACCGACGCGCAACGCCTCACCCGGTTCGGCCGGTGGCTGCGGGCGAGCAGCCTCGACGAACTGCCCGAGTTCTGGAACGTGCTGCGCGGCGAGATGAGCGTGGTCGGCCCCCGCCCGCACCTCGTGCGGTACCTGACCCTCTACACCCCCGAACAGGCCCGCCGGCACGACGTGCGGCCGGGCATCACCGGCCTCGCCCAGGTACGCGGGCGCAACGCCCTGAGCTGGGAGGCGAAGTTCGCCTCCGACGTCGAGTACGTCGACCGGCGGTCCTTCCTGCTGGACCTGCGGATCCTGCTGACCACCGTCCGGGTGGTGCTCGCCCGGGAGGGCATCTCGGCCCCCGGCGCGGCCACCTGGCACGAGTTCACCGGCAACGCGCCGTCCCCCGCCGCGCCGCCGTCCGGCGGCGACGGGTCCGCCGTGCCGTCGTCGGGTGCCGACCGGGCGTCCCGGGCGTCGGCCGACGCCCGGGATGTCGTGCCCCGCCGATGAACCGGGTGCTGCTGCTGGGCGCGGGCGGATTCCTCGGCCGGCACATCCACGCCGCGCTGGCCGCGCACGGCACCGTCCGGGCCCCGTCCCGCGCCCGGTGCGACCCGGCCCGGATGGAGCTGCCCGAGCTGACCGCGCTGGTCGCCCGGGAACGACCCGACGTGGTGGTGAGCGCCGCGGGCCGCATCGTCGGCTCCGGGCCCGACTTCGTGCAGGCGCACGTCGTGACGACCGCGAAACTGATCGAGGCGGTGGCCGTCGCCGCGCCCGGTGCCCGGCTGGTCCGGATCGGCTCGGCGGCGGAGTACGGCATCGTGCCCCACGGTCTGGCCGTCACGGAGGAACATCCGGCGGCACCGGTGAGCGAGTACGGGCTCAGCCACCTGGCCGCGACCCGGCTGGCCGAGCTGGCGGGCGACGCCGGCCGGCTCGACACGATCGTGCTGCGGGTCTTCAACCCGGTCGGGCCGGGGATGCCGGCGGGCAACATGCTGGCCCGGGCCACCGCCATGGTCCGGGCGGCCACCGCCGACGGCGCGGACGCCATCACCCTGGGGCTGCACGACACCTACCGGGACCTCGTCGACGTCCGGGACGTCGCGGCGGCGGTGCTGGCCGCGACACGGTGCGCCCCCGTCGGCGCGCAACGGGTCGTCAACGTGGGCAGCGGGCGGGCTACGGCCACCCGCGACGTCGTCCGGCTGCTGGCCGACGTGGCCGGGTTCACCGGGGGGATCCGTCCCGGCGGCTTCCCCCCGGACGCCACCCGGTCCGCCGCGGTGCCCTGGATGTGCGCCGACGTCGAACGCGCCCGCCGGGTGCTCGGCTGGGCCCCCGCCTACGACCTGACCGCATCGCTGCGCGCCCTGTGGCGGGCCGACGGCGAACGGCCGGACCGGCACGGCGAACGGTCGGACCGGCCGGTGGCCGGCGTGGCGGCGGGGTGAGGCGGATGCGGATCGGTCTGCTCACCCAGTGGTTCGACCCGGAGCCCGGCCCGGCGGCCCTGCCCGGGATGCTCGCCCGTGCCCTCGCCGAACGGGGGCACGAGGTCCGGGTGCTCACCGGGTTCCCGAACTACCCGACGGGCCGGCTGGCCCCCGGCTACCGGCTGGCCCGCCGCCGCGACGAGGTCGACGGCGCGACCCGCATCCGCCGGGTGGCCCTCTATCCCAGCCACGACCGTTCCGCGCTGCGCCGGGTGGCCAACTACGGGTCCTTCGCGGTCTCCGCGCTGGTCTCCGGCACCCCGGCGCTGCGCGGCCTGGACGCCCTCTGGGTCGGCAACTCGCCGATCAGCGTCGCCCTGCCGATGTGGTTCACCCGCTACGTGCACCGGGTGCCGGTGCTGCTGCACGTGCTGGACCTGTGGCCGGACAGCGTGGTCGCGAGCGGTTTCCTCGGCACCGGCCGGGCGTCACGGACCGTCGAGCGGGGGATGGCCGCCTGGTGCGCGGCGATGTACCGCAGCGCCTCCCGGGTCGCCCACGTCTCACCCGGTGCCGCCGACCTGCTCGCCGACCGGGGTGTGCCCCGGGACAAGCTCGTGCACATCCCGGTGTGGGCGGACGAGACCCTGGGCGTCCGCGCCGCCGACCTGCGCGCCGAACTCGGGCTCCGCACCGACCAGGTGGTGCTGGTGTACGCGGGTGCGCTCGGCGAGGCGCAGGGACTCGACTCGCTGATCGACGCCTGCGCCCGTACCGTCGATCCCCGGCTGGTCTGCCTGATCGCCGGCTCCGGCACCACGCAGGATCGGCTGCGCCGCCGGGCCACGGCGGTGGGCGCGTCCAACGTCAGGTTCCTCGGGCAGTTGCCCCGGGAACGGATGCCCGCGCTGATGGCCACCGGGGACGTCCACTACGTGAGCCTGCGCCGGGGCGGCATGTCCGCGTACACGATGCCGAGCAAGGTGCAGGCGATCCTCGCCGCCGGGCGGGCGCTGCTGGTCGCCGCGGAGGGCGACGCCGCCGCGGTGGCCCGGGACAGCGGCGCGGGGATCACCGCCCGGCCCGGTGACCCCGACTCGATCGCCGACGCCCTGCGTGAGGTCTGCGGCCTGGGCCGGGAGAAGCTGGAACTGCTCGGGCAGGCCGGCCGGGCGCACTACGACCGGATGTTCTCCGTCGCCGTCGGTGCCGACCGGGTCGAGCGGACCCTGTGCGAGATGGTGGCGGACCCGGGGTTCAGGGCCAGTCGTCGGCGGCGGCGAGCCGGCGGGTGAGCAGGTCGGCCAGCGGGATCGACTCACCGTCGCGTCCGCCGCGCCCGACGACCAGGGGTGGCCGGGCCGGTGGCACGTCGACGCCGAACAGCCGGGCGCGTACGCCCGACGGCACGGTGAGCAGGTAGAACCGGCCGTCGACGGCGACCGCGCGCAGGCCGGCCCGGTCGACGTACCAACCGGTCAGCCCGGTCCGGTAGCGGCCCCGGCCGTCGTAGCCCCGGGCCACCAGCCGGGTGGTGCGCAGCCCGCGCCGGGTCGCCTCGGCCGTGAACCGGGCCACCAGCTCCTCGGCCTGCGCGTGCTCGCCGTCGCGCTGGCGGGCGTCGGCCGCCGCGTGCGCCCGGACCGCCCGCTGCTGCCGCTCCCGCCACTGCGGACCGCCGTCACCATCCATGCCGCGACGGTACGCCCACCGCCGCCCC
>NZ_JACGMO010000229.1:0-4526 GCF_015354745.1 Micromonospora sp. S-DT3-3-22 | reverse complement strand
CCTCACGCTTCGCCCGCCCCCGCGCGGACAATCCACCACCATCGGGATACCTCATCCCATCGATCTACCCCAACCCCACACCGCCACACAGACCACATCGGACGAACCTGACCATTCAAGATCTGTAGCGCGGAGTCCGTGAGGCCGGCGATGTCGGCGATCGTGTAGCCGCCGTGGCCCTCGTTGTCCGGGTCGGCGATCGGCCCCGACCGGACGGAACCGACGTAACTGACGTTGGTCCCCTCCTGGCTCGCCAACTCGTCCCAGAGCGGACCCCGGTACGCGCCCTGCGTTCCGCCGTCGCCATAGGTGATGGAGTCACCCAGCGGCATGATCCGCAGATCCGGCGGCTGCGCTGCCGCACGCATGACACCGATTTGTACCGCATAATGATCGGCGCCCCGCCCGGGTCCGCGAATGACGGGGAGGTTCTGGACGTTCTCCGACGACAGGGCGTAGTCCAACTCTCTGCCGCTCTGATGCGTCGGTTGCCCGGAGTTGTACCGATACGAACCGGCCGGCGCGGCGAACGTCCCGGGTTCCATGTTGAAGTCCCCCGCCACGGTCCACTGCCGGCCCGCCACCTGATTCACCCGGTTGGCAATCCGCTGCGTCATGGCCGCGGATTCGTTGGATCCGCCAGGTCCATTGGACTGACCGTGGAAAGTGAAGTACCAGTTGTTGCCGAACCGGACGCCCAGAACATCACGCCCGTCCGGATTGCGGATGACATCGACCTCGTCCGCCACCCGTCGGGTGACGATAGCCATGTTGTTCCGTCCCCCGACGTACGAGCCGCCGTTGGCGTCCGTCTGAAGAAAGTAGATGTGGTATTCCTGGCGCTGGTTCTGCCAGATGCTGTGCTGGACGTAGCCGCGCCGCCCGGGCAGGCCCGCCGGACCGAAGGGGATGTTGGCCCGGGCTTCGCCCGGCGGCGTGGGGCCCGCCTCCTGCAGCAGGACGATCTCCGCGGACCCCGCGTACCCGCCGATGGTGTCCGTCCATACGACGCCCTGGTTCGAGCCCTGCATGTTGAACGTGATCAAGGGCGTCGTGTTCAACGGGGCGGCCACGGCGGGATCGACGATCCCACCGACGACCACGATCGTCGCCGCGACCACAGCCAGCACAGCGACCCATGCCCGTCCAAGCAGATACTCCCTGACGCCTACGGGCTCTCGTGAGAGCCGGGCCCATCGAACATCAGTGACGGCAAGGAGCTTGACTCGCATCCCGCCGACTCCGTCACCGCGTCCGGGAGCACGACCGTCATCGTCGGACACGGGACCTCCGAAAGATGATGACCTATGTTGCCGGGCACTCTACGGCCGACCTGACCTCTTTGGAACGCAAGCCGATCACCGTCACAGAAACGGGACACAAGTCTTGGCACAGACATGACCACCACGCCAGACCATCGACACAACCTCATGGACACCGCAGCCGCCCCCTGAACCGCCCCGGGTTCTGTGGAGCGCGCGACTCTCTAGGGCATCGGCTCCGGGACTTGCGGCAGGACGCTGCTGGACTAACCGGCAGGCAGCTCGCGTTGCTGGCCGGTTGGCGCAGCTCCAAGGTCTCGAAGATCGAGTATGGCAAGCAAACCCCGACTGATGGCGACCTCCGGGTGTGATGCCAGCACTGCGGTGTAGCCGACCAACCACCTGACCTGATCGCGGTGGTGCGGAGCATTGAGGCGATGTACGTCGAGTGGCACCGCACGTTGCGGACTGGCACGAAGCGACGGCAGGAGGCATCGCGAACCATCGAGAGCGAGACGCGGCTGTTCTGTTGGTACGAACCGGTGCTGGTGCCAGGCATCCTGCACACCGCCCAGTACGCCGCCGCCGTCATGAGACGGGTCATCGAGTTCTACCAGATCCCCGACGACCTGGAGGCGGGCGTCGAAGTGCGGATGCAGCGGCAGCAGATCTTGTATCACGGCAACCACCGCTTCCACTTCGTCCTGGCTGAGCAGGCGCTGCACACCATGGTCGGCGACGCCAGCGTCATGAGCGGCCAGCTTGACAGCTTGCCCGGACTGCTCTCCCTACCACGCGTGTGCCTGGGAATCCTGCCCGCTGCCCACCGGTACCGGCGGGTCGAGGTCGAACGCCGGGGTCGGCATCGCGTCGCCCGGCTCGCAGGGGCCGATTGCACCACCCGCCCGGGCCAGGCGAGGCCCGACGGCGCGGTGGATCGCGCCGTCGACACCACCGCCGCCCAGAAGCGACTCGTTCGCGGCCGTGACGATGGCGTCCACGTTCTCCCGCGTGATGTCACCCAGAGCGACCTCGATCGCTACCACAGCAGCATCCTGGCGCATCAGGCGACGACGTCATGACCGCTCCCGCCGTGCCAGCCGCGGGCGTGAGGTCATCCGACCAGTCGGTCATCGCCGCACCGTCATCGGCGCCCTGGGCGGGGTGGCCGTCGCCGACCGGCCCGGGACAGGGCAGGCCGGCGACGGCGGCCGATCAGAAGTCGCTGTCGGTGTCGTTCCGGCCCCCGCTGGGGATGTCGTCGATGGTCTTCGACGAACCCCCGGCGTCCCGCCTCGGTAGGCCGCCCAGCATTCGGGCGAGCTGCTCGTCGGCCAGTTCCACGCCGTCTGCCGGAATCGTGTCGATCCGCACGGTCTTGCGCCTCATGTCGTACCCCTGTTCACCCTGAGGGAGCGCCCGACTGCTCGGCCGGACGAACGCCAGTGTGTGGCCGCCGGGAACCGCCTGGGACCAGGGATCTCCCTGGTTCGGGACCCCAGCCTTGGCTGGCCGGGGTGTCCGCCGGACGCGCGCCCGGGCCGGCGCTGGAGCGATCGTCGCCGGGGTCCGACTCACGACGGGGGTTGGGCCGAGGTGTAGGGCGGCAGCGGCAGTGGCTCGTCGCGGAGGAACGCGCGGAGCAGCGCGTCGTACGCCTCCCGCTGGCCGGAGGTGATGTCGTGTCCCGTGTGCGGTAGGTAGACCAGGGTCGCCTGCGGCAGCGTCCGTCGGTATTCGTACGTTTCCTCCCATGGGACGAAGTCGCACTCGCCGCGCATGATCAACGCGGGTACCCGGGCCTGCCGGAGCGCGGGCCGCGGGTCGGGGATGTGTGCGAAGTCCTCGACCGTCTGTTGGTTGACGTAGAAGCCCTGGTGGTTGTCGTGTGCCTCGGCGGGTGCCGAACCGGGGCAGCGGGCGGTGTCCTTGCCGAGCACGGCGACGGCGTGCATCAGCGCGTCCGCCTCGTCGTCGCCGACGAGCGCGTGCGCCGCGTTCGGGTTGACGCTCTGCAGGATCGCCTGGGCGATGACCCGGGGCGAGGCGAACAGGTCGTCGCGCTGCCGACGCTGCTCGGCGGTCATCCGGGCCCAGGGGTCGCCGCCTCCGCCGTCCGGGTAGGCGCCCGCCCAGATCGGGCCGGGCGAGGTGAACACGGCCCGGGCGACGTGCTGCGGGTGGGCCGCGAGGTACTGCGCGGCGAGCGATCCGCCCCAGGACTGCCCGACGACGATGATGCGCTCAGCGCCCAGCTCGACGCGGATCGCGTCGAGGTCGGCGACCTGCCGGGCGACGGTGTAGCCGGTGACGTCGGTGAGCCGGGTGGACCGGCCGGCGCCGAGCTGGTCGTAGGCGTAAACCTCGAAGCCGTCGGCGGCGAGCAGGGTGCCCACGGCGGGCATGCCTTCGCCCGGGGTGCCGGGGCCGCCGTGCAGGAAGAGCACGGGCGTCGGGCGGGGCGTGCCGGAGGCGGCGGCGTGGACGTACGCGATCCGTGATCCGGTGGGCAGGTCCCAGAACCGGACGCCGGCGGGCGGGGGCGGGGCGGCCGGGTGCGGGCCGGGCCGGAACACGGTCACGGCGGCGAGCCCGGCGACGGCGACGGTGACGGCGGCGGCCAGCGCCGTCGCGGCGCGGCTCCGGCGTCGAACGCCGAGCAGCGCGAACGCGGGCCGGGCGAGGAGCTGGGCGACGGTTCCCAGCAACACGAGCCCCACCGCGCACAGCAGCGGTATCCAGGCGGTGACGAGCGCGGTGGCGACGAAGCCCGCGCCGCCCACGGTCACGGCGGTGGCCACGGCGACCGGCAGCAGCAGGACGCCGATGCTTCGACGAACAAGGGAACGAACCATGAAGATCATGCTGGCCGGTGCCTGGCGCAGGCGCGTCGTGCCACAGGACGGCTTCCGCGCGCCCCACCCCCGTCTCGCGGCGGGGTCCCGACCGGCCGGGCGGCCCGTACCATCGGGGTATGCGACGCTGGGCCCCTGAACTGGGTGACACCTGGGCTGCCGGCGCCGTGGCGGTGTCGCAGGCGCTGTGGTGGCTCGCCGCCCGGCCGGAGCCGCGGCTGGCGCCTGGCGTCTGCGCCGTCGCCGTGGTCGCCGTGGTCGCGCTGCTCTACCGCCGGCGGGTGCCCGGTCCGGCGCTGGCCGGTGCCGCCCTGGCCACCGCGCTGGCCGCCCCCGTCGTCGGGGCCGCCCCGGCCGGCCCGGCCGCGGTGCTGCTGACGGCGTACGCGCTGGTGGTGCATCGCACGGC
>NZ_JACGMO010000228.1:0-4521 GCF_015354745.1 Micromonospora sp. S-DT3-3-22 | reverse complement strand
GGCCGCCGCCGTAGACCGCGCCGCCGGCCGGGCGGGCGGGCGCGCCGCCGGCCGCCGCCGGAGCACCGTAGACACCGCCGCCGCGCGGCCGGTCCGCGACCGGGTCGGCAGCGTGCGGACCGTCGGCGGCCGACAGCCCCTCGGCCCGGGAGACCGCACCGGAGGTGAACACGTCGTCGTCCTGGTCGACCGGGTCGTCGCCGGCCGTCGCGGCCCGCCGCCGGGACCTGACGATCCCGACGATGCCGGCCCCGACCAGGAGCGCACCGATCACGCCGACCGCACCGATCAGATAGGTGATCTGGTCCAGGCTGAGGTTGTCGTACCAGGACTTCTCGGCCGCCGGCTTGGCCCCCGCCGCGCCCTCGATCGTCTCGGCGCCCTTGGTCGACGGCGTGTAGCCGAGGATGTCGATCGGGTCCTCCGGGGCGAGTTCCCCACCGTCGGAGACGGTGACGAACCCGGTGCCGTCGGGGGTGTACGAGATGGCCTCGCCGAACGGGTCGGCCAGCGGGGTGACCCGGGGCTTGCCCGTGGTCAGGGCGGCCACGATGTCGTCGCCGCTGACGTCGTACTCGAAGGCGTCGGCGTAGGTGCGCAACACCACCCGGCTGCCGTCGGGCGAGCGGGCCGCCCCGGTGATCGCCACCCGGCCGATGATGTTCAGCGGGTTGTCGGTGGTGGTCTTGGGCAGCGTGATCTCGCCGACCTTCTTCATCGGCACCGGCTCGGCGTTGCCGTCGGGGTCGAGCTTCGACTCCGGGGTGAAGATCTCCGCCTTGCCGCTGGGCACCTTGGTGATCACCAGGGGCAGGCCGTCCGCGCCGATCAGCAGCGCCTCGGCGTCGTGCGGCTTACGTTCCGGGTAGGACAGCCGGTGCAGCACCGGCTGCTTGGAGCCGGTGACCGGCATCGTCCAGACCGCGACCCGGGTACGCCGTTCCCTGCTGGTGACGTTGTCGCCGGTGTCGGCGATCCAGAGGGTCTTGCCGTCGGGCGAGAGGGCCAGGTCCTCGGTGTCGAACGGGCCGTCGCCGGAGTACTTCACCGGCTCCTTGGCGATCTTGCACTTGGTGTCCAGGAAGAAGACCCGCTTGCGGCTCTCCTGGAGGGTGCCGTCGTTGATCACGATGTAGCCGGTCTTCGTGGCGACCAGACCCGACACCTCGCGCAGCCGCTCGTCGGTGATCGTGCACTTCTTCTTGCCCGCTGCCGCAGCGAGCGGACCCGCCCCGACGGACAGCGGCCCCGCGCCGGTGACGGGCGGGGCCACCCCGGCGGGGACGGCGGAGACCGGTGCCGCCCCGGCGGCAGCAGCGGGTGCCACGGCCGCGCCGAACAGGGCGAGGGCAACCGTGACCGAGGAGACAGCGCGGCGCATGGCGTCAGTGTCGCATGCCGCGATGAACCTCAGGTCACACCGGAGCGCTCACCGACTGCCGGCCACCGCCGGGTCACCCGCCGCCACGAACGGCGTCAGCTCGGCGGCCAGCGCCTCCCCCACCCGAACGTGCAGGAGCGTGCCCTCGGGCAGGTGGGAGGTGCTGAGCACCTCGCCCTGCCGGTGCAGCCGGGCCACCAGGTCACCCCGGTCGTACGGCAGGATCGCGCGGACCTCCACCGCCGGGCGGGGCAGCCGCTGCTCGATCACCTCGCGCAGCCCGTCGATGCCGCGTCCGCTGTGCGCGGAGACGAAGACCGCGTCCGGCCAGAGCCGCTTGAGCCGCAGCAGGGTCTCCTCGTCGGCGGCGTCGGTCTTGTTGACCACCAGCAGCTCGGGCAGCCGGTCGGCACCGACCTCGGAGAGCACCTCGCGGACCGCGCGGACCTGCTCCTCCGGATCGGGGTGGGTGCCGTCGACCACGTGCACCACCAGGTCGGCCTCGGCGACCTCCTCCAGCGTCGAGCGGAACGCCTCGACGATCTGGTGCGGCAGGTGCCGGACGAAACCCACCGTGTCGGAGAGCGTGTAGAGCCGCCCGTCCGAGGTGGTGGCCCGGCGGGTGGTCGGGTCCAGGGTGGCGAAGAGTGCGTTCTCCACCAGCACGCCCGCGCCGGTGAGCCGGTTGAGCAGGCTCGACTTGCCGGCGTTGGTGTAACCGGCGATGGCCACGGCGGGAACGGCGTTGCGGGAACGGCGGGCACGCTTGGTCTGGCGTACCGTCTTCATGCCCTTGATCTCCCGGCGCAGCCGGGCGATGCGGTGCCGGATGCGCCGCCGGTCGGTCTCCAGCTTGGTCTCACCGGGGCCGCGCAGACCCACGCCGCCGCCGGCGCCGCCACCCCGCCCGGAACCACCCGTCTGCCGGGAGAGCGTCTCACCCCAACCACGCAGCCGGGGCAGCAGGTATTCGAGCTGGGCCAGCTCGACCTGCGCCTTGCCCTCCTTGCTCTTGGCGTGCTGGGCGAAGATGTCGAGGATCAGCGCGGTGCGGTCGACGACCTTGACCTTGGTGCGCTGTTCCAGGTTCCGCAGCTGGGACGGGGACAGCTCACCGTCGCAGATCACCGTGTCGGCGCCGGTGGCGAGCACCACGCCGGTCAGGTCGTCGACCTTGCCCCGGCCGACGTAGGTGGCCGGGTCGGGGCGGCTGCGGCGCTGGATGAGCCCTTCGAGCACCTGTGAACCGGCGGTCTCGGCCAGGGCGGCCAGCTCGGTCAGCGAATTGTCGGCGTCGTTCTGGGTGCCCTCGGTCCAGACGCCGACGAGGACGACCCGCTCCAGCCGGAGCTGGCGGTACTCGACCTCGGTGATGTCGGTCAGCTCGGTGGAGAGGCCGGGGACCCGCCGCAACGCCTGCCGCTCCGACAGCTCGTACTCGCCGGTCGTGGCGTCGAGGTCGTCGTCCGAGTAGGGGGTGTGGGTCTCCTGGTCTCGCAAGCTGCGACTCCTGTCCGTTCTGTGCATGTACCAAGTAATCCTGACATGGGTCAACGCGGAACGCGACAGCTATATGCCCGTGGCACAGGTCGCCGAACACGGGGGCGGCTGCCGCCGTGGCCCGGCGGGCGAGTAGAAATGGCGACGAGCCGCCAGCGACGACGGAGGTATTTCCGTGGCCATCACCCGACTGCCGAGTGCCGGATTCTCGATCACGATCCGGATCGCGGTCCCCGCGGACGCCTCCTCGATCGGCCGGCTGACCACGTCGGTGGGTGAGGCCGGTGCGATCGTCACCGCGCTGGACGTGGTCGACTCCGACCCGACCCACGTGATCGTCGACCTCACCTGCGACACCGCCGACGCCGGCCACGCCGACCAGGTCGTCGAGGCGCTCACCGCGCTCGACGGGGTGGACGTGCGCAAGGTCTCCGACCGGACGTTCCTGCTGCACCTCGGCGGCAAGATCGAGGTGCACTCGAAGGTCGGGCTGCGCACCCGTGACGAGCTGTCCCGGGCGTACACGCCGGGGGTGGCCCGGGTCTGCCAGGCGATCGCCGACAACCCGGCCGACGCCCGGCGGCTCACCATCAAGCGCAACACGGTCGCCGTGGTCAGCGACGGCTCGGCCGTGCTCGGCCTGGGCAACCTCGGCCCGGCGGCGTCGCTGCCGGTGATGGAGGGCAAGGCGGCGCTGTTCAAGCGCTTCGGCGGGGTGGACGCCTGGCCGGTGGTCCTCGACACCCAGGACACCGACGAGATCGTGGCGATCGTCAAGGCCATCGCCCCCGCGTACGGTGGGATCAACCTGGAGGACATCGCCGCGCCGCGCTGCTTCGAGATCGAGGCCCGGCTGCGCGAGGCCCTCGACATCCCGGTCTTCCACGACGACCAGCACGGCACCGCGATCTGCGTGCTGGCCGCGCTGACCAACGCGCTGCGCGTCGTGGGCAAGCAGCTCGCCGACGTCCGGGTGGTCGTCTCCGGGGCCGGCGCGGCCGGCACCGCGATCATGAAGCTGCTGCTGCGCCAGGGCGTCGGCGACATCATCGCGTACGACCGGCAGGGCGCCCTGCACCGCGACCTGCCCGACCTGAACCCGGCCTGGCAGTGGCTGGCCGAGAACACCAACCGGGAGAACTACTCCGGCGACCTGGCCGGCGCGGTCCGGGGTGCGGACGTCTTCATCGGGGTGAGCGCCCCCAACCTGCTCACCGGTGACGACATCGCCACCATGGCCAAGGACGCGATCGTCTTCGCGCTGGCCAACCCCGACCCGGAGGTCGACCCCCGGGAGGCCCGCAAGCACGCCGCGATCGTCGCCACCGGCCGCTCGGACCAGCCGAACCAGATCAACAACGTGCTCGCCTTCCCGGGGGTGTTCCGGGGCATGCTCGACGCGCACGCCGAGGAGTTCACCGAGGAGATGGCGATCGCGGCGGCCCGGGCCATCGCCGACGTGGTCGGCGAGGACAAGATCAACCCGACGGTGATCGTGCCGAGCGTCTTCGACTCCCGGGTCGCCCCGGCGGTCGCCGCCGCCGTCCGGGCCGCCGCCCAGAACCCGGCCGTCACCCCGCCGCCGGCCGCCGACCCGGGCCCGGCCGACCTCCCCGAGATCGCCGCCACCGCCAGCGCCA
>NZ_JACGMO010000227.1:0-4440 GCF_015354745.1 Micromonospora sp. S-DT3-3-22 | reverse complement strand
GGGGCGGCGGCCGGCCGGCCCGGCGTCGGGACCGGATAGCCCGAGGTCGGATGCGACGCCGGGTGGCCCCGGGGGAGGTGTTACCGTGGAATCCCGTGGATCGCGTGATCACTTGATCGGCACGGCGGTTCGCACGACCGCTACGGACGACACGGGAGCAGGCCTTGGCCCCTTCAGCACGGACGACCCGGCACATCTTCGTCACCGGGGGCGTCGCCTCCTCGCTCGGTAAGGGCCTCACCGCCTCCAGTCTCGGCAATCTGCTCACCGCACGCGGGCTGCGGGTGGTCATGCAGAAGCTCGACCCCTACCTCAACGTCGACCCCGGGACGATGAACCCGTTCCAGCACGGCGAGGTGTTCATCACCGAGGACGGCGCGGAGACCGACCTCGACGTCGGGCACTACGAGCGTTTCCTCGACCGGGACCTCTCCGGCAAGGCCAACGTCACCACCGGCCAGATCTACTCCGACGTGATCGCCAAGGAGCGGCGCGGCGAGTACCTGGGCGACACCGTCCAGGTCATCCCGCACATCACCAACGAGATCAAGGCGCGGATCCTCGGCATGGCCGACCCGGACGCCGACGGCCAGATCCCCGACGTGGTGATCACCGAGGTCGGCGGCACCGTCGGCGACATCGAGTCGCTGCCGTTCCTGGAGGCCATCCGGCAGGTGCGCCACGACCTGGGCCGGGACAACTGCTTCTACCTGCACGTGTCGCTGGTGCCCTACCTGGCGCCGTCGGGGGAGCTGAAGACCAAGCCGACCCAGCACTCGGTGGCGCAGCTGCGCAACATCGGCATCCAGCCCGACGCGATCGTGCTGCGCTGCGACCGGGAGATCCCGGAGAAGCTCAAGGAGAAGCTGTCGCTCTACTGCGACGTGGACGCCGAGGCGGTCGTGGCCGCCCCGGACGCGCCGAGCATCTACGACATCCCCAAGGTGCTGCACCGTGAGGGGCTCGACGCGTACGTGGTGCGCCGGCTCGGCCTGTCGTTCCGTGACGTCGACTGGACCCGCTGGGACGACCTGCTGGAGCGGGTGCACCAGCCGCACCACACGGTCACCGTGGCGGTCGTCGGCAAGTACGTCGACCTGCCCGACGCCTACCTGTCGGTCAGTGAGGCGATCCGGGCCGCCGGGTTCGGCCACCGGGCCCGGGTGCAGCTGCGCTGGGTGCCCAGCGACGACTGCGTCACCCCGGCCGGCGCGGCGGCGGCCCTGGCCGGTGCGGACGGCATCGTCATCCCCGGCGGGTTCGGTGTCCGCGGCATCGAGGGCAAGATCGGCACCGCCCGGTACGCCCGGGAGAACGGGGTGCCGTTGCTCGGGCTCTGCCTCGGCCTGCAGTGCATGACGATCGAGGTGGCCCGCCACCTGGCCGGCCTGGACGCGGCGAACTCCCTCGAATTCGACGAGGAGGCCAAGCACCCGGTCATCGCCACCATGGCCGACCAGGAGGACATCGTCGCCGGCCGGGGTGACCTGGGTGGCACCATGCGGCTGGGGGCGTACCCGGCGACGCTGGCCGAGGGGTCGATCGTGGCCGAGGCGTACGGCGCCACCGAGATCAGCGAACGGCACCGGCACCGCTACGAGGTGAACAACGCCTACCGGGACCAGCTCACCAAGGCGGGCCTGCACATCTCCGGCACCTCCCCGGACGGCCGGCTGGTCGAGTTCGTGGAGCTGGACCGCAGCCTGCACCCGTTCTTCGTGGCGACCCAGGCGCACCCGGAGCTGAAGAGCCGCCCGACCCGCCCGCACCCGCTGTTCGCCGGGTTCGTCAAGGCGGCCGTGGCGTACTCGCAGGCCGACCAACTGCCGGTGGACCTCGACCCGGCGCCCGGGGCGGCGACGACCGAGACGGCGAGGAAGGGGACGCAGGCGGCGAGGAACGCGTCCCGCAACGGCGCCCCGGCGACGGCGTCGTCCGCGTCGTGAGCGCCGTCGAGCACCGCTACGAGCTGCGTTCCCGGGTGCAGCGGTACGCCGGGCGGATCTTCACGGTGGTCACCGACGAGGTGACCATGCCCGGTGGGGGCACCGCCACCCGCGACTACGCCCGGCACGTCGGCGCGGTCGCCGTGGTCGCCCTCGACGACGCCGGTCAGGTGGTGCTGGTGCGCCAGTACCGGCAGCCGGTCGGACGGCACCTGTGGGAGCTGCCCGCCGGGCTGATGGACGTCGACGGCGAGGATCTGCCGGTGGCCGCCGCCCGGGAGTTGGCCGAGGAGGCCGACCTGACCGCCGCCCGGTGGGACCTGCTGGTCGACGTGCACACCTCACCGGGTTTCTCCGACGAGGTGGTCCGGGTGTTCCTCGCCCGCGAGCTGGCCGAGGTGCCCGTCGGGCAGCGGCACGAGCGGCACGACGAGGAGGCCGACCTGCAGGTCGTCCGGATCGACCTGGACGAGGCGGTCGGCATGGCGCTGGCCGGGGAGATCACCAATGGTCCGTGCGTGGCCGGGCTGCTGGCCGCCGCGCGGGCCCGCGACGCCGGCTGGTCGGTGCTGCGCCGCGCCGACACCCCGCTGCACCGCTGATCCGTCCGCCGACAGGGGCCGCCACGGTACGCCGCGCGGCCCCTGCGTCGTCTGCCCATCCGGCCGGCGCGGTGCGTCACGACGTCGTTGCGGGAGCGTTTCCCGTCCGGCGGTCGGGGCCGCGCGGTGCGACGATGGGTGTGACGCCGAACGGCAGGCCCGCGCGGTACGCCTGACACACCGTCAGGCGCATCGGGCACCGGTTGTCACTGTGCCGCCCGTCGGGGGAGGGTGGCGCGCCTAGACTGCCGCCGGCGGGACCGGTGGACCGCGTCGGCAACGGAGCCGGCGGGGGCGCCGCGCAGTCCGGGGTGCGGCACCCCGGAGAAGGGTGTCTTACGTGAAGGTCGGAATCCCCCGCGAGGTCAAGAACCACGAGTACCGCGTGGCGATCACGCCCGCGGGCGTCAACGAGTTCGTCCGCCACGGTCACCAGGTCTTCGTCGAGGCCGGCGCCGGCGTCGGGTCCAGCCTCACCGACGACGAGTTCACCGCCGCCGGGGCCACCATCCTCGGCACCGCCGACGAGGTGTGGGACACCGCCGAGCTGGTGCTGAAGGTGAAGGAGCCGATCGCCGAGGAGTACCACCGGATGCGCGCCGGGCAGGTGCTCTTCACCTACCTGCACCTGGCCGCGTCCAAGGAGTGCACCGACGCGCTGGTCGACCGGAGGGTCACCGGCATCGCCTACGAGACCGTCGAGCTGCCCGACCGGTCGCTGCCGCTGCTCGCCCCGATGTCCGAGGTGGCCGGTCGGCTCGCCCCGCAGGTCGGCGCGTACCACCTGCAGCGGCAGGGCGGCGGCCGAGGAATTCTGATGGGCGGCGTCTCCGGGGTGTACGCGGCGAAGACCGTCGTCATCGGCGCGGGCGTGTCCGGGATGAACGCCGCCGCGATCGCGCTGGGCCTGCAGGCCGAGGTGCTGCTGCTGGACAAGAACGTGGCCCGGCTGCGGCAGGCCGACGCGATCTACCGGGGCCACCTGCAGACGGTCGCCTCCAACGCGTACGAGATCGAACGGGCGGTGCTCGACGCGGACCTGGTCATCGGCGCGGTCCTCGTGCCGGGCGCGAAGGCCCCGATGCTGATCTCCAACGAGCTGGTGTCCCGGATGAAGCCGGGCAGCGTGCTTGTCGACATCTCCATCGACCAGGGTGGCTGCTTCGAGGACTCCCGCCCCACCACCCACGCCGAGCCGACCTACCAGGTGCACGACTCGATCTTCTACTGCGTGGCGAACATGCCCGGCGCGGTGCCGCACACCAGCACCTACGCGCTGACCAACGTCACCCTCCCGTACGCCCTGGAGCTTGCCAACCAGGGCTGGCGTGACGCGTTGCGCCACGACCCCGCCCTGGCGCTGGGCCTGAACACCCACGACGGGCAGGTCGTCTACGGCCCGGTCGCCGAGGCGCACGGCATGACCACCCTCCCGCTGGACGAGGTGCTGGCCTGACCGGGTGGACGACGCACGCCCCGGCACCCGACGCCGTGCCCCACGCGGCCGGGGACGAGGTGCCGGGGGCGACAGGTGACGGGGCCGGCGGGGAGCCCGCGCCGGCCCTGCGGCGGGCCGTGCGCGGCTACCTCGACCACCTCACCGTCGAGCGGGGACTGTCGGCGAACACCCTCACCTCGTACCGGCGGGACCTGGACCGTTACCTGGACACCCTGGCCGCCGCCGGGGTACGCGACCTGGCCGCCGTCGACGCCGGGCAGGTCGAGGCGCACCTGGCCCGGCTGCGTGCCGGTGACGACGACCATCCGCCGCTGGCGGTGACCTCGGCGGCGCGGGCCGCGTCCGCCGTGCGCGGGCTGCACCGGTTCGCCGTCCGTGAGGGCCTGGCCGGCGACGACCCCAGCCGCGACGTGCGCCCGCCCACCCCGGCCCG
>NZ_JACGMO010000226.1:0-4692 GCF_015354745.1 Micromonospora sp. S-DT3-3-22 | reverse complement strand
CTCGCCGGTGCGGCCGACGACGCCGGGGCGACGGCCGCCGGTCCGGGCGGTGCGGCCGGGTCCGGCGGCGGCGTCGGGCCGGTACGCAGCGACAACCAGCCGGCCGCCGCGCCCGCCGCCGGCTGGGCGCTGCCCGAGTCCGCGTACCGGCACCGGGACTCGATGATCACGAAGGCGGAGGTGCGGGCGCTGGCCGTCGCCCGGTTACGGCCCCGGCTCGGTCGACTGGTCTGGGACGTCGGCGCGGGCAGCGGCTCGGTCGGCATCGAGTGTGCGCTGCTCGGCGCGGCGGTGATCGCCGTGGAGCGGGACCCGACGGCCCCGGTCGCCGACAACGCCGCCCGGCACGGCGTCAACGTCCGGGTGGTGACCGGTGACGCGCCTGCCGTCCTGGCCGGGCTGCCCGATCCCGACGCCGTCTTCGTCGGTGGTGGGGGGACCGACGTGCTGACCGCCGTCGCCGACCGTCACCCCGACCGGGTGGTGGTCACCCTCGCCGCCCTGGACCGGGTGGCCCCGACCGTGCACCTGCTGCGCGCCGCCGGCTACGCGGTGACCGGCAGTCAGCTCGCCGCCGCCCGCCTCGCCGACCTGCCCGGCGGGTCCGTCCGACTCGCGGCCACCAACCCGGTGGTCGTCCTCACCGGGGAGCGCCCGTGACCAGCACCGCACCACACCGGCACCGGGAAACGCCCGGCACCGGCCCGCACCGGGTCGGGCTCGTCGCGGCCACCGCCGCCGGTCGCCGGCACGCCCGGACCCTGGCCGCCGCCTGGCCGCACGCCCGGCTCGTCGAGGCCGACGGGGTCGCCGACGCGTTGCGGACCGCGTGGACGACGTGCGACGCGGTGGTGGCGTTCCTGGCCACCGGTGCGGTGGTGCGGGTGCTGGCGCCGCTGCTGGGGGACAAGCGCACCGATCCGGCGGTGGTGGTGGTCGACGAGGCCGCCCGGCACGCCGTCGCCCTGCTCGGCGGGCACGCCGGGGGCGCGAACCCGCTCACCGCCGAGGTGGCCGCGCTGCTCGACGCCCGGCCGGTGGTCACCACCGCCACCGACGCGGTCGACCTGCCCGGCCTGGACACCCTCGGCTGGCCGGTCGAGGGGGCGGTGGCCGCGGTGTCCCGGGCGATCCTCGACGGCGAACCGGTCCGGCTGGTCGCCGACGCGGTGTGGCCGCTGCCCGCCCTGCCGTCCAACGTCCACCGTGAACCCCCCGCCGCCGGGCCGGCCGCCGGGTACCGGGTGCTGGTGACCGACCGGGTGGTGCCGGTCGACGACCGGACCGTCGTGCTGCGGCCCCCGTCCCTGGTCGCCGGGGTCGGGTCCAGCCGGGGGGTGGCCGCCGCCGAGGTCGACGCGTTGCTGCACCGGGCGCTCGCCGACGCCGGGTTGAGCCCCGCGAGCCTGCGCTGCCTGGCCAGCGTCGACGTCAAGGCCGACGAGGAGGGCATCCGGGCCACCGCCGACGCGCTCGGCGTACCGCTGCGGACCTGGCCGGCGGCGGAGTTGGCGGCGGTGGACGTGCCGCACCCCAGCGAGGTGGTCCGGGCCGCCGTCGGCACACCCAGCGTCGCCGAGGCGGCGGCGCTGCGCGACGGCGGCACCCTGCTGGTGCCCAAGACCGCCTCGGCGATGGCCACCGTCGCGGTCGCCCGGCACGCCCCGCGCGGCCGGCTGGCGATCGTCGGCCTGGGCCCCGGCGCGGCCGACCTGCGCACCCCGCGCGCCGTGACCGAGCTGCGCCGGGCCGCCGTGGTCGTCGGCCTCGACCAGTACGTCGACCAGGTCCGTGACCTGCTGCGGCCGGGCACCCGGGTGCTCGCCAGCGGGCTCGGCGCGGAGGAGGAACGGGCCCGCAGCGCCGTCGCCGAGGCCACCGCCGGGCACGCCGTGGCGCTGGTCGGCTCCGGCGACGCCGGGGTGTACGCGATGGCCAGCCCCGCCCTGGAGTACGCCGACGAGCGGATCGACGTGGTCGGGGTGCCCGGGGTGACCGCCGCGCTGGCCGCCGCCGCCCTGCTCGGTGCGCCGATCGGCCACGACCACGTCTACCTGAGCCTGTCCGACCTGCACACCCCCTGGGCGGTGATCGAACGGCGGGTCGCCGCCGCCGCCGAGGCGGACCTGGTGGCGTTGCTCTACAACCCGCGCAGCCGGGCCCGGGACTGGCAGCTCGGCGCGGTACTGGCGACGTTCGCCGCGCACCGCCCGCCGCAGACCCCGGTCGGGGTGGTCCGCAACGCCAGCCGCCCCGACGAGCAGGTCCACCTGGCCACCCTCGCCACCTTCGACCCGACCGTGGTCGACATGTACGGCCTGGTGGTGGTGGGCAGCTCGCAGACCCGGCTGGTCGGTGGCCGGATGGTCACCCCCCGGGGCTACCGGTGGCGCGGATGACCCCCGCCGGGCCGGTGCCCGCTCCGGTCGGGGTGCTGCCGCCGGTGGTGATCGACGCCTGTCAGGGCTGCGGGGCCTGCCTGCTGACCTGCCCCACCCACGCGATCCGCCCGGTGCCCGGGGGCCTGACCGTCCGGGCCGACCGCTGCACCGGCTGCCTGGAGTGTCTGGAGATCTGCCCGGTGGACGCGATCCGGGTCACCACCGACCGTCGAGGAGCACCATGACCAGCAGCTGCCCGGACCGTCGCCGGCCCGCCCCGGGAGGCGGGCGGTGAGCCGGGTCGTCCACCCCATCGAGCAGGAGTCGTACCGGATCCTGCGGGAACGGGTCGACCTGGCCGGCCTGCCACCGCTGACCAGGGCGGTCGTCGAGCGGGTGGTGCACGCCAGCGCCGACCTCGACTACGTCACCGACCTGGTCTGCGACGAGGCGGCGCTGGCCGGCGGGCTGGCCGCGCTGCGGGCCGGGGCGTCGATCGTCACCGACGTGGCGATGGTGGCCGCCGGGATCACCGCCGCCGGGCGGGAGATCGTCTGCCCGGTCGCCGAGCCGGCCGCCGCCGCGCTGGCCCGACAGACCGGGCTGACCCGGTCGGCGGCGGCCGTGCGGATCGCCCTGGACCGGGTCGGCCCGGGGGCGGTCTGGGTGGTCGGCTGCGCGCCGACGGCACTTGTCGAACTGATCGGCGTGGCCGCCGACCCGGCGCTGGTGGTCGGGTTGCCGGTGGGCTTCGTCGGGGCCGCCGAGTCCAAGGCGGCGTTGCGGGCCAGTGGCCTGCCCGCCGTGTCCAACATCGGCGAGAAGGGTGGCTCGGCGGTCGCCGCCGCCGCCCTCAACGCCCTGCTCTACCTGGAGGAAACATGACCGCACTGGTCATCGTCGGGCACGGCACGCGCAGCGCGGCCGGGGTCGACCAGTTCGCCGCGCTCGTCGACCGGGTCCGGGTCCGGGCGGGGGCCGCCGTCGGCGACGTCGAGGGGGGCTTCATCGAGCTGTCCCGGCCGCCGCTGACCGACGCGGTGACCGCGTTGGTCGGGCGCGGGCACCGGGCGCTGGTCGCGTTGCCGCTGGTGCTCACGGCCGCCGGTCACGGCAAGGGTGACATCCCGGCCGCGATGGCCCGCGAGCAGGAGCGCCACGCCGGCCTGACCTACCGGTACGGGCGACCGCTCGGCCCGCACCCGCTGCTGCACGGCGTGCTGGAGCAGCGGATCGACGCGGCGCTGGCCGGGGCCGACCGGGCCGGCACCTGGGTGGCGCTGATCGGGCGGGGCGCGACCGACCCGGACGCGAACGCCGAGGTGGCGAAGGTGGCCCGGCTGCTCTGGGAGGGGCGCGGGTACGCCGGCGTCGAACCGGGGTTCATCTCGCTGGCCGAGCCGTCCGTGCCGGCGGTGCTCGACCGGTTGCGCCGGCTCGGCGCCCGGCGGATCGTGGTCGCCCCGTACTTCCTGTTCGCCGGGGTGCTGCCGGACCGGATCGTGGCGCAGTCGCAGGCGTACGCCGCCGACCATCCCGACCTGGACGTCCGGGTCGCCGACCTGATCGGGGACTGCGACGCCCTGGCCGACCTGGTGCTGGAACGGCACGCCGAGGCGCTGCGCGGGGACATCCGGATGAACTGCGACACCTGCGCCTACCGGGTGCTGATGCCGGGCTTCGCCGACAAGGTGGGCCGCCCGCAGACCCCGCACGACCACCCCGACGACCCGGTCGACGGCCACGGCCACCACCACCATCACGGCCACCACCATCACGGCCACCACGATCACGGCCACCACGATCACGGCCACGGCGATCACGGGCACGACCACCAGCGTGTGCCCGGTCCGGGGCAGACCGCGACCCCGGTCCGCTGAGGGGGCCGGTCAGCCGGCCAGCGCGCGGGCCAGGGCGAAGCCGAGGGTGGCCGCGCCCAGCCCGGCGACCACGCTGACCAGGACGTTGGCCAGCGCGGGCCGACGGTCGCCGGCCCGCGCCAGCCGTAGCGTCTCGTAGCCGAAGGTGGACCAGGTGGTCAGCGCGCCGCAGAAGCCGGTGCCGACCAGCGCGGTCACCGCCGGCCCGGCGGGCACCCCGGCCACCACGCCGAGCAGCAGCGACCCGGCGACGTTGACGGTCAGCGTCCCCCACGGGAACCGGGAGCCGTGCCGGGCCTGCACGGCCCGGTCGGTGAGGTAGCGCAGCGGCGCGCCCAGCGCCGCGCCGAGCGCGATCAGCAGCACCGTCACCGGGCCTCCCGCCGGCCGGTCCGCCCCGCCGCCGGTGGGTCGCCCCGGCGGGGCCCGAG
>NZ_JACGMO010000225.1:0-4722 GCF_015354745.1 Micromonospora sp. S-DT3-3-22 | reverse complement strand
GGCGCGCCGACCGGTTGGCCCGGCTGGAGCGCCGGCTCGCCGTGACCGGGTTCGCGGTGGACGCGGCCGGGGTGCTGGTGGCCGGGCTGACCGCCGCCGGGGTGGTGCTCGCCGCGCTCCGCGCCGACGTGCCCGGGGTGCTGGTGGGCGTGCTCGCCGTCGGCACCCTCGCCGCGGTGGAGATCGCGTTGGCGCTGGTCGGTGCGGCACGTCAGCACACCCAGCTCCGCGCCGGCCTGGCCCGGGTGGCCGCCCTGCTCGACGACGCCCCCGGCGTCGACACCGACGGTGACCCCGGGGCCGGGTCCGGTCGGCAGCGGTCGACGGCGGGACCCGGCACCGATGCGGCGGACGGTGGCCCGATGGACGCGACCACGACGGGGCTCGACGTGCGGTTCGACGGGGTCGTCGTCCGGTACCGGGAGGGGGCCGCGCCCGCGCTGGCGGGGTTCGACCTCGACCTGCCCGCCGGACGCCGGATCGCGGTGGTCGGGCCGAGCGGGGCGGGCAAGAGCACCCTGGCCGCCGTGCTGACCGGGGCGGTACGGCCCGACGCCGGCCGGGTCACCCTCGCCGGCCGGGACGTCTCGGCGTACCCGCCCGGGGAGTTGCCCCGGGCGGTCGGTGGCCTGCTCGCCGAGGCGTACGTGTTCCACGCCTCGGTCCGCGAGAACCTGCTGCTCGGCCGGCCGGACGCGGACGAGGCGGAACTGGTCGGGGCGACCCGCGCCGCCGGCCTGCTGGACTGGATGCGGGAGCAGCCGGACGGCTGGGACACCGTGGTCGGCGAGGAGGGCGGTCAGCTCTCCGGTGGTCAGCGGCAGCGGCTCGCGCTGGCCCGCGCCCTGCTCGCCGCGCCCGGCGTCCTGGTGCTGGACGAGCCGACCGAGGGGCTCGACCCGGTCGCCGCCGACGCGGTGCTGGCCGGGACGCTGGCGGCCACCCCCGCCGGACGTTCGGTGCTGGTGATCAGTCACCGGCTCAACGGCCTGGCCGGGCTGGACGAGATCGTGGTGCTCGACGCCGGGCGGATCGTCCAGCGGGGACGGCACACCGACCTGGTCGCCACCCCCGGCTGGTACCGGGACCAGTGGCTGCTCCAGGCGGCCGCCGAGCGCGGCTACCTGGCCCTGACGCCCTGATCCGGCGCGGCATCCGGGGGCCGGCCCCGGAGCGCGGGTCCGGGGATCTCCCCGACGCGCGGGCGCACCGGCGCGTGACAGGGTGGTGCCATGCGTGCCTGCGACGGGATGGGGATCGACGAGCGGCTACGGGATCTGGGGTCCCGGCTGCGGGGTCCGGCGCGGCTGCGGGCCGAGCTGCTCCGCGAGGTACGGGACGCGCTGGACGACGCCGCCGGGGCGTACCGGGAACGGGGGCTGCCGGCGCGGGAGGCCGAACGGCGGGCCGTGGCCGACTTCGGGACGCCGGCCGACCTGGCCCCGGCGTACCAGGCGGAACTGGCCGCCGGGGCGTTGCGTGGGCTGTCCCGGCGGGCGCTGCTGATCGCCGTGGTGCTGACCCTCGGCGGCGACCTGACCTGGCGGGGGTCGAGCTGGAGCGGCGGGCCGCCCCCGCCGCCGGGCTACCAGGTGCTCGCCGCCTCGATGGACGGGATCTGGCTGGTCGTGGCCGGGTTGGCGTTGGCGGCCCTGCTGGGCGGGCGGTGGGCGGCCCGGCGGGGCCGGGCCACCGTGCCGGTCGAGCGGCTGCTCGGGCTCGGGCTGGCCGGCACGCTGGTCGTCGGCGCGGTCGCCGGGGTGGCGCTGTTCGCCTGGTCGGTCGGGCTGTGGGACGCGGCCCTGACCTGGCCGCCGATGATCGTCGGATCGGTGCTGGCCGGCGCCGCCTACTTCACGCTCTTCCGGGCCACCCGGCTGTGGCTGGTGGCCGCCCGCTGACCCCGCCGTCCCGGGAACGGGCCACCCGGCTGTGGCTGGTGGTCGCCCGTTGACGCCGCGCCCGGCGACGGACCGCCCGGCCGGCACCGGGTCGGGCCGGCGCAGGCGGACCGGGCGGGGTCAGGCCGGGGCGGGGGGTGGGGCGGCGGGGTCGAGGAACCGGCCGACGGTCGCGCTGAACGCGCGCCAGCCGGCCCGTTCGCCGGCCAGTGCCGCCCGGCCGGAGTCGGTGAGCCGGTAGGTGCGCCGCTCCCGACCGTTGACGGTGCTCCACGAGCTGGCCACGTGACCGGCCCGTTCCAGCCGACGCAGCGCCGGGTAGATGGTGCCGGTCGGCAGGTCGAGCTGCCCGTCGCTGCGGGCGCGCAGGGCCTCGATGACGGCGTAGCCGTGCAGTTCCCCCTGCTCCAGCACGGCCAGGAGCAGGGCGTCGAGGTGGCCGTGCAGCGCCTGAGCCTTCATGTGTAGTTACGCTACTTGTCAACCCGCCGGACCGCCAGCGGGACACGGGCCCCGGACGCCGTCGAGGTGCGGGTTCGCAGTGCCGTCGAGGTGCGGGTTCGCGGCGGCCCCGGGGTGCGGGGTCCGCCGACGCAGGGACGCCCATTAGGGTATGTGCCCAGAGTCACTCGGCGACCGCGAGGCCGCCGGGTGGGCAAACCCGACGCACACGGAGGTCAGCGTGGCCCGCCAGTCGCCCCAACGGCCCGACGCCGACGAACCCGAGCTCGACGACACCGATGGGCCGGCCGGGCCCGACGTGGAACCCGGCCCGGTCGACCGTTCGCTCTGGGACGAGCTGAACATCGATCCGGTCGAGATCGCCCTGCCCGCCGGCACCGGCTTCACGCTCCGGGCGTACCGGCCGGCACGCGAGCTGACCCCGACGGACGTCGTCGAGCGCGACGAGGACGACCCCTTCCTGGCCCGGCGTCAGGTCGTCGAGGCCGAGGACGACGACGAGGTGATCATCCTCGACGAGGAGTTCGCCGCCCTCACGGCGGAGGACGACGGAGCGGACGCCAAGGCCGAGGGCGACGGCAAGCGGACCGACCGCAAGCGCGACACCGCCGACCCGGACACCGACACCGCCGACCCGGACGCCGAGGCCGACGCCACGGACGACGACGCGGACACGGACACCGACGGCGACGACGAGGGCGACGAGGGCGACGAGGAGGTGCCGGTCTTCCTGAGCCACAAGGGCCGGCTGCTGCTGTTCAAGACCCCCGAGTCGTTGGTCAGCTTCGTCCGCTCCGGCGCGCCCAACGACATGTCTCAACTGGACGGTTGGAATGAACTGTCCGAACGGGTGGAGCCCGCCGACATCGCCCCGCGCGACGAGGACACCTACGAGCTCGACCTGGTCGTGGAGAACCTGCGCGGCGGGCACGACACGTGGGACCCCACCCTGCTCATCGAGGCCGGCGAGGTCGCCCGCGACCTGTCGTACGCGCTGCGGCTGCCCGCCGTGCTGGACATGCTCTCGGCCGGTTCCAGCCTGGACGACCTCGACGAGGCGCTGCGCGCTTCTGTCAACGGCGGAGTCGGTGGTTTTCTCGGCCGTAGGCGGCTGAAAAAAATCGGGGCCCAGACCGCAAGCTTGGGATGGCGCACCATTGTCGGCAAGATCTCTGCCGTCGTGGACTGGCGCGACTGACCCCGAGCGGGGAGCATCAGTGGCTGGCAGTGAATAGACCGGTGTCCCGGGAGGAGGACGACGCCTTGGCGCTCGTGCGCGTGTACTGCGGTCTGGCCTCGGCAGATCCGGCTGACCGACCGGCCTCGGCCGGATCGACGCTGACGTCCGCCGTGGTCGACGACGCAGGCCGTCTGCTGCATGTCTACGAGATCAGCGACGACGCCGCCGGCTACGCCCGGCTCGTCACGCTGTTCGTGGAGCGGTCGGGCGGGCCGAGTGGCGTGGCGATCGCCGCCGACAGCGACGACCACGCGGTCACCTCACTGCTGAGCGCGGCCGGCCGTCCACTCGCGATCGCCGACGACGACTCGGTCGACGACTTCGCCGAGCGGTTCGCCGACGACGACTCCCTGGAGGAGATGCAGTCCGCGCCGGCCGAGCGGCGGGCGGTGGGCCTGGCCCGCGCCCTCCAGGCCGGCGCGCTCTCCGCGGTCACCCTGCCGACCCCCCGGGACCTGGCCGGTTTCAAGCAGGTCCTCGCCGCCCACGCCGCCCTGTCCAGCGGCCGGCACTCCGCCGCCGTGGCCCTGCGTGAGGTGCTCCGCGAGCTCTACCCGGCGGCCCTGCGGGCCTACCCGGACCCGGCCGAGCCGGTGGCGCTCGCCGTCCTCGACGCGTTGCCCGAGCCGAACATGCTCACCGGCACGTCGGCCCGGGGCCGGGACATGTCGGTGGCCGCCGAGGCGGTCACCGCACGGCTCACCGCCGACGGGGTCGCCGAGGCCGGGGAGATCGAGGCGGCCGTCACCGCGCTGCGGGTGGCCATCTCCGAGACCCCGCGCCGGGCCGCCGTCAACCGGGCGCTCACCTCCGCCGTCGCCGAAACCGTCCGGCAGTCGGTCGCCGCGGTACGCGCCTGCGACGCCGGCTGCGAGGCCCTGGTGGGCGCGCTCGCCACCCGGGTCAGCGCCCCGAGCCCGTTGCCCGGTCGCCGCGCCGCCGCCCGGCGGGGCGAGCAGGTGGCCGAACTGACCGGGATCAGCGGCACCGGCCCCGGGCTGCGTCCGGTCCGGCCCGCCGAGCCGGCACCGCCGGTGCCGACCGGTCGTCGTAGCCGCCCCGAGCCGGTCCCCGGCAGCGGCATGCCGGCCGCACCCCGACCGCTCGGCCCGCCGCCGG
>NZ_JACGMO010000224.1:0-4775 GCF_015354745.1 Micromonospora sp. S-DT3-3-22 | reverse complement strand
CCGCGCCGGTGCCGCCGCCCCCGGCCGGGCCGCCGTGCCGCCGCAGCGGGCCGGAGACGTACGCGGCCCGGAACCGGACCAGCGGGTCGGTGCCGGCGCGCAGGTAGCCGTGCCCGGGGGAGCGGGGCAGCTCGTGCGCGTCCGGCACCCCGAGCACCGTGCGGGACTCCAGCGCCGAGAAGGTCCGCAACCCGATCCGGTACGACAGGTGGGTGTCCAGCCCGCGCAGCCGCCCCTCCTCCAGCCGCTGGCTGGCCAGCAGCAGGTGGACCCCGAGTGACCGGCCCAGCCGGCCGATCTGCACGAACAGGTCGATGAAGTCGGGCTTGGCCGAGAGCAGTTCGGAGAACTCGTCGCAGACCAGCAGCAGCGACGGCAGCGGGGCGAGCGGCGCGCCGGCCGTCCGGGCCCGCTCGTAGTCGCGCAGGCTGGCGAAGTTGCCGGCCCGGCGCAGCAGCTCCTGGCGGCGCATCAGCTCACCGTTGATGGCGTCCACCATCCGGTCGACCAGCGGCAGCGCGTCGACCAGGTTGGTGATCACCGCGGCGGTGTGCGGCAGCCGGTCGAAGGAGGCGAAGGTGGCCCCACCCTTGAAGTCGACCAGGACGAAGTTGAGCTGTTCCGAGCTGTGCGTGGCGGCCAACGCCAGGACCAGGGTGCGCAGCAGCTCCGACTTGCCGGAACCGGTCGCCCCGATCAGCAGCCCGTGCGGGCCCATCCCGTCCTGCGCCGACTCCTTGAGGTCCAGCTCGACCGCGCCGCCGTCCGGGCCGACCCCGATCGGCACCCGCAGCCGGTCCCGGGGCGGGCGGGGCAGCCAGCCCTGGTCGGCGGTGAACCCCTCCGGGTCGCCCAGCCCGAGCAGTTCGGGGAGGCCGGGTTCGGCCCCGGGGGCGGCCTCGGTGCCCCGGGCGACGGCGGCGAGCCGCAGCGGGGCGAGCCGCCGGGCGACGGCCTCCGCGTCGACGACGTCCAGCCGGTCGGCGGTGCCCACCTCGGCGTGTCCCTCGGCCGACCAGGAGTGCAGCCGGCCGGCGCGGACCTCCAGCAGCAGGGCGAAGCGGTCCAGCAGGCGCGGTGGCGGGGTGTCGAGGTCGAGCACGGTGACCGCGTCGATGCCGCCGTCGCCGGTCAGTTCGGTGGCGTCGGTCAGGTCACCGCCGTCGAGGAGCACCACCACGTGCGGGCCGTCGGTGGCCGGCCCGGCGGGGCTGAACCGGGACCGGCTGGCCAGCACGTCGCCGAGGAGCCGTTCCAGGTCGACGGCGGAGCTGGTGACCAGTCGGACGGGGCCGAGCGCGTCGACCCGGGTCGGGTGGTGGGCGTGCGGCAGCCACTTCACCCACTCCCAGTGCCGACGCCGTTCCGGGCCGGCGCAGACGGCGACGAGCAGTTCGTCGGGGGCGTGGAAGACGGCGAGCTGGAGGAGCATCGCGCGGGCCAGCGCCTGCGCGTCGGGTGAGCCGGTGCCGGGGCCGCCCTCCGTCGTGCCCCCGCCCGGCCCGGCCGGCTGCCCGCCCCGGACGAAGACCCGGGCGAAGCTGCGCAGCGACAGCGCCACCGGCAGGTCCGGCACCACCGAGTACGCGTCGAGGAACCGCCGCAGCGCCCCCGCGGTCATCGGCTCCAGTTCCTCAAGCGGCCGGGTGACCGGCGGCACCAGGGGGGTGGCCAGCGTCTGCGGCCCGACGGCGACCCGCACCACGCCGAAGTCGGGGTCGCCGGGGCGGCGTTCCCAGACCCGGTGGCTGTCCACCGTCGACCAGAGCCGGCCCGGGTCGGGATGCCGGTAGTACAGCCCGGCCCGCTGCTGCCGGGCGGTCTGCCGGACCCGTCGCCGCAGGGTGCCCAGGTGCCGCAGGTACTCCCGACGGGCGGCCATCATCTCCGACTTCCTCGGGCTGCCGGTGGCGCTGCCCCAGGAGGTCATCAGCATCGCCACCGAGGAGAGCCCGAACATTCCGCCCACCACGTACGAGTAGGCGCCGCCGCCCCGACCGAACATCATCGCCATCGCCACCGTGCCGCCCAGCATCGGCAGCACCATCAGCGCCTGCTGCCAGCGCCCGCCGGTGACCACCGGGATCTCGGGCGGACCCTGCACGGGCAGTTCGCCGACCGGGATCTCCGGGGCGGGCCGGCGCGGTGGCCGCTTGATGACGACAGTGGACAAATCCATCTCCCTGTGGCGCTCGGTAACCCGAACCTGGCTCATCGTAGGTAAAGTGCGCGTCGTCCGTCAGCCACCGCTCCCGATCGATATGGAGTCCCGTCGATGACCATCGGGCTGGCCAGGGTCACCATCAGCGCGCCGGGGCGACGCGTCGACGTGGCCCTGCCGGAACAGGTCCCCCTGGCCGAGCTGCTGCCCGAGGTGCTCCGGCACGCCGGGGAGGGGCTGGCCGACGACGGCGAGCGGCACGGCGGCTGGGTGCTGCGACGTACCGACGGGGCGGTGCTGGTGACCGCGCAGCCGCTGCTCCCGCAGGGGGTGCGCGACGGCGAGGTGCTGCACCTGGTGCCCGCCCACGACCAGTGGCCCGAGCTGGAGTACGACGACGTGGTCGAGGCCATCGCCGACGGCGCGCGCCGCCGGGGCGCGGCCTGGTCGCCGGCGACGACCCGGGTGGCCGTGCTGGCCGGCGCGGCCGTCCCGCTCGCCGTGGGGCTGCTCGCCGTGCTGGCCGCCGGGCCGGGACAGCCCGCCGCCTGGCCCGCCGCGGGCGCGGTGGCGCTGCTGCTCACCCTCGCTTGCACCACCGCCTCCCGGGCGTACGGCGACGGCCCGACCGGGGCCACCCTCGGCGGCTACGCCCTGCCGTACGCCGCAACGGCCGGCGCCCTCGCGGTCAGCTCGGGCGACCCGGTGGGGGCGTTACGGCCGCTGCCCTGGCTCGGCGCGCCCGAACTGCTCGCCGGTGCGGTGGCGCTGCTCCTGGCCGCCGTGCTGGGCCTGCTCGGCGTCGCCACCCGACTGCGGGTCTTCGTGGCCGGCGCGACGGCCGGCGCGGTGGGCGCACTCGCCGGTCTGGGCGGGCTGCTGCTCGACCCGGCCGGCACCGCCGCCGTGCTGCTCTGCGTGCTGGTCTTCGTCCTCGGGGCGCTGCCGCTGCTGGCGATCCGGCTGGGCAAGGTGCCGCTGCCGCCGATCACCCTGCCGGACGGCCCCACGGGTGACCCGGACGGCGTACGGGACCTGCCGGACCGGGCCCGGGTGCACGCGGCGGTGGCCCGCAGCGAGGAGATGCTGACCGGGATGCTGCTCGGGCACGCGGTCGCGGTGGTGGCCGCCGTGCTGGTGCTCGCCGCCGCCGGTGGGCTCGCCGGGCGGGTGCTGGTGGCCGTCGGCGCGGCGGTGCTGCTGTTGCGGTCCCGGCTGTTCGTGGCCGTCCGGCACCGGGTGCCTCCGGTCACGGCCGGGCTGGCCGGGTTCGCGGTGCTCGGGGCGGTGCTCGCCGGCCGGCCCGGTGCCCCCGGGCTGCTGGCGTTGAGCGGGGGTGGGCTGCTCGTCGCCCTGCTCGCCGTAGCCGCCGGCACGACGTACGCCCGGCGGCCGGTCTCGCCGTACCTCGGTCGGGTGGCCGACCTGACCGACACCGCGCTGGTGGTGGCGGTGGTCCCGGTGGCCTGCGCGGTGCTGGACCTCTACGACGCGGCCCGGGGCCTGCTGGGGTGACCGCCGCCCGCCCCGACCGGCGTCGGGCGGGCACGACGGAGGCCCGGACCGACCGGTCCGGGCCTGTCGCGGAAAGCCGGTGGCCGGTGGGTCAGTGCCCGCCGCCCTGCGCCTCGGCCTCGCGGGCCCGCTGGTAGGACGCCAGCACCTCGGCCTCGGCCTCGACCCGGCCGACCCAGGTCGCGCCCTCGACCGACTTGCCCGGTTCGAGGTCCTTGTAGACCTCGAAGAAGTGCTGGATCTCCAGCCGGTCGAACTCGCCCAGGTGGTGGATGTCGCGCAGGTGCTCCTGGCGGGGGTCCTCGTAGGGCACGCAGAGGACCTTGTCGTCGCCGCCCTTCTCGTCGGTCATCCGGAACATGCCGATGGTGCGGCAGCGGATCAGGCACCCCGGGAAGGTCGGCTCGGGGACCAGCACCAGCGCGTCCAGCGGGTCGCCGTCCTCGCCGAGGGTGCCCTCGATGAAGCCGTAGTCGGCCGGGTACTGGGTCGACGTGAACAGGGTGCGGTCCAGCCGGATCCGGCCCGTCGCGTGGTCCACCTCGTACTTGTTTCGGTGACCCTTCGGGATCTCAACCGTGACGTCGAAATCCATCTCCCACGCTCCCTCGTCTGCCCACGCTGGCTGAACGGAACCACTGACGCCCCGGTGCGGATGAATGGCCACCCGTCGGCTCCGGACGCCGCATAGTCTTCGGACCGAAGTAGTGTCACCCAGGCGAGTTCGGCGGCGGGAGGAGGGGGTCGTGGGGAGGGAAGATTCACACTACCGCCCGGAGGGGGTTGACGGCCGGGGATCGGGCCGGTCCGTGACCGGCGGTGCCACCGGTCGGGTCTCGGTGCCCGACGCGAACGTCCCCCGTCGCCCCGAGTCGACGCCCGAACCGCCGGTCACCGGTCGGACCGGCGAGCACCCGCCACCGCCGGCCTGGCGTCCGCCGTCCGTGACCGGCGACCGGCCGGCCGTCGGGTCCGCCCCGGTGTCACCCCCGTTCCCGCCGTCCGGTGCCGCCCCGGCCGCCGGCTCCGCGTCGGTCCCCCCGCACCGGGGCGCGGCCCCGGTCGCCCCCCAGCCGGGCGTGGCGTCGCCGCCGGCCCC
>NZ_JACGMO010000223.1:0-5144 GCF_015354745.1 Micromonospora sp. S-DT3-3-22 | reverse complement strand
CGGGACGCCCCCTCCGGTACGGCCGCCGATCACCGGGCTGACGCCGCCGGCCAGGCCACCCACCCCGGCCAGCGCGCCGCCGCCCCAGCCGCCGACGCCGGTACGCCCGAGGGCGGCGACCGCCCCGACACCGTCGCCGGCCAGGCCCGAGGGGCCGACACCTCCGGTCAGGCCCGAGGGGCCGACGGCACCGGAGCCGCCGGCCAGGCTTCCCGCGCCGAGGGCCGAGAAGCCCGCCCCGCCGAACCCGCCGCCGCCCAGCGCGCCGATGGCCGCCGGGCCACCGGTCAGCATCTCCCCCGCCCCGCCGGCCGCCGAGGAGGAGGAGAACGCCAGGTCCGCCCCACCGCCCCCGGAAGCACCGGAACCGGCCCCGTCGAATCCGGTTCCGCCGACCTGGGTGGTGGTGAAACGCACCTCGTTGCGGGGTGGACCGTCGGTGGGGCCGTCCGGGGAGCCCGGCGGCGGCGGTTGGTCGCCGCCGCCGGACGGGCCCGCGAACCGGTTGACGATCCCGCTGGTCTCCCGCAACGCGGCGACGAGCTGGGCCAGCGCGTCGCGCATCGCCAGGTCGAGCCGGACGAGCTGCCGTACCCAGGCGGTGCGCAGCAGCAGGTCGAGACCGGTCCAGCCGGCCGCGGTGGTCAGGTCGAACGTGCCGCTGACCGGCCCGGTGCCGTAGGTGTCCGGGATGGTGACCTGGACCGCGTTGAGGCTGCCCTGGTCGACCTGCGCCAGGATGCTGCGGACCGTGCTGAACAGCGCGGTCGGATGGTACGTGTTGAACCACTCGTGGGTGTGGTCGCTGAAGACCCGCCAGGCGTCGTTGATCCGCTCGCGGAACATCAGCAGATCGTTCGACTGCTGGAAGACCCGGTCCGACCAGGCGTTGGCCTCGTTCGTGGCGTTCATGTCCCGGGTGAGCCGGTCGATGTCGGCGTGCAGAATGGTCAGCGCCGCCACGAAGACCGCCGAGGCCGACCCCTCGAACCCGGAACCGGTCCCGCTGATGCCGTCGCGCAGCACCCGCAGCTCGGCGGCGGTGGTGAGCAGCGTCTGCTCGACCCGCCAGAGCAGGTTGCCGGCGTCGGTGAAACTGCGTTCGCTGAACCAGCCGTTGGTGCCGGCGTACAACCGGGTGAGGGCGTTGACGCTCGCCCGGTAGAAGCTGTCGAACGCGGTGCTCGGTGGTGGGCCGCCAGCCCCCTCCCAGAAGGTGACGTGGCCCCGCACGATCTCCCAGAGGTCCCGCTGCGGGTCGTCCACTCCGGGGCCGACCCGGCGGTAGCCCATCAGCTCCCGGTCTCCCGGGTCGACGGTGGGGCGGGTGCCACGGTCCAGTTCCTGGGTCCGCCGTTCGACGAACCGGACCCAGGTGACCCCGTGGCCGGCGACCAGGTTGCGGTCGATCAGCGTGCCGCTGCCCTGGTCGGAGCCGTCGCGCCCCTCGTTGAGCACGTCGCGCAGCATCCGTTCCCAGGTCCAGCCGGCGTACTCCGGGTTCGGGGCGGTCACCGCGCGGCCCGCCCGCATCGCCGGTCAGCCACGGCGGCGGCCCGTCGTCCGGGTGGGGCCGGGCGACTGACCGGGTCGGCGCGGCGCGACCGGCATCGTGGTGGCCGGTTCCCCGGACTGCTCGGCCCGGCCGATGACGGCCATCCCGCACTCCGGGTCGGTGCCCCAGACGTCCTCCTCCTCTTCCAGCCAGGTCTTGCGCTCACGGTCCTTCTCCCCCTGTTGGCCGCCCCCACCCATGCCACCCATGCCGCCCATCGGGGGCATCATCGGGAACCCGCCGGCCGCCGAGGTGGCGGAGTCGGCGCCCCGCGCCCCGGTGCCGCCGGGTCCGACGCCGGTGGGTTCACCGAGCAGTGCCGCAAGTTCGCTGCCGAGCGCCACCCCGCTGGTCGAGGACTCGCCGGGCGAGCCGCCACCCAGGTTGCCGACGTCGACGCCGTCCACATCGGTCGGGAACTGTGCCGACGGGTTGGTCGTGTCGTCGCCGGGGCCACCCGCCCCGCCGCCCTTGACACCACCGAGGCCACCCGAACCACCGGAACCCAGTCCACCCAGCCCGGGAGGCAGGCCGGGAACGACGGCACCGCCGCCGAGACCGGGGCCGCCGATCCCGCCACCGGGGCCACCGCCGATCCCGCCGCCACCGGCCGAGCCGGACCCCGTGCCACCGCCGAGCAGGTCGTCCCAGTCGATGCCGCCGCCGATCCCGCCCAGTCCCCCGGTCGACCCACCGGCACCGAGGTCACCCCCGCCGAGTCCCAGGCCGCCCGCCCCGCTCCCGCCACCCAGGCCGGACCCACCACCCAGGCCCAGGTCGCCACCGAGACCGAGCCCGGACCCCCCGCCCAGACCGAGGTCACCCCCGCCACCGCCACCCAGCCCCAGGTCACCCCCGCCACCGGACCCGAGGTCACCACCACCGCCCAGGCCCAGGTCACCCCCGCCACCCGGGCCGAGATCGCCACCACCGCCCAGCCCGAGGTCACCGCCGCCGCCCAGGCCGGGACCACCACCGCCGTTCAGGTCCGGCCCGTTGAGGTTGGGGGTGCCCCCCGGCGGCGGGGTGGCGTTGGTGGTGGTCGGTGGCGGCGAGATGACGCTCACCAGGTGGGTGACGGACCGCAGCCGGGTGGTCAACCGCGCCAGCTCGGTGCGCATCGTGGCGTCCAGCTCCCGCAACTGGCCCAGCCAGGCCCCCTTGACCAGGTTGTCGACGCTCTGCCAGCCGGCCTCGGTCATCAGGTTGAAGGTGCCGGTGTTCACCGTGCCGTTGCCGTACGCGTCCGGCAGGGTGATCGTGACCTGGCTGAAGTTGCCCGTCCTGACCTCCGTGATGATCTTCTTGAGCGAGTCGATCAACGTGGTCGGGTTGTAGCCGTTGAACCACTGGAACGTGTGGTCGCTGAACTCCCGGAACGAACCGGCGATCTTGTTGCGGAAGGTGGTCATGTCGTCGACCACGTCGTCGACCTGGTCGGACCAGGCCCGGTCGGCGCTGTTGGCGTTCATGTCGACGGCGAGCCGGTGGACGTCCCGACGCAGGCCCGACACCGCCCCGATGAACACCCCGGAGGCGTTGCCCTGGAACCCGGAGGCGTCGTCGCCGACCCGGTCCAGGATGGTCTTCAGCTCCCGTTCGGTGCTGATCAGGCTGCTCTCCACGTCGTGCAGCATCTTGGCGGCGTCGGTGAAGCTCTTCCAGCTGAACACGGGGTTGGTGCCGCTGGTCAGCCGTTGCAACGCCCCCTCGCTGGACTTGTAGAAGGTCTCGAAGGCCCCGCGCGGGGAGGGCGCCCCCTCGGTCTGCGAATCGTTGAAGACGATCTTCACCTGGATGAACTGGGTCCGGGTGGTGTAGTGGGGCTGCCCGTCCCGCAGCGAGCCGACCGAGCTGATCCGGTAGAGGAAGAACTCGTTGCCGTCGAGCGAGTCGATCCGGTTGGTCACATCGCCGTCGCTGGGCGGCTGCGAGGACTCCGTCACGTCGTCCATGTGGTCGACGAGGCGCAGCCACCGCACGTCCGGACCGGCCACCAGCTTGCGGTCGAGCATGGTGCCGCTGGTGCCGTCCGGGCCGTCCCTGCCCTCGCCCAGCACGTTCTGGAGCATCGATTCCCAGGTCCACTGGGACATGTCCTGGTACGGCGCGGTCACCGGGTCACGCCGTCGGGTTGGGAGTGGGGTTGGGCGAGGTGCCGGTGCCGGTGCCGGGCAGGAACTCCAGGAAACGCTCGGCGGTGATCGAGTTGAGCGACTCGATGTAGTCCGAGTTCGCCAGCAGCTCGGTCAGCCCGAGGGCGAGGGCGTTCATCGTCGTCCGGTGGCTGGTCATCCGGGCCAGCAGCGTGTCGCCGGTCTTGTTGAGCTGGTCGCGGATGGTCTTGCCCGGCTCGAAGTTGTTGGTGCCGGCCGAGACGACCAGGTCGCGCAGGGTCTGCGACACGTACTGGCCCTGCCCGGAGGTGGCGGTGTCGACCGCGTCCCGCAGGCTGTTCAGCTTCGCGATGAGCTGGTTGATGTACGGCTCGTCGATGACGATCGGCATCTGGTGCTCCGTTCCGTGAGGTGGGGGCGGGCGGCCCGGTACCGCCCGCCGCACCGAAGGTCAGACGTTGCCCTGGAACAGCGCCGCGCCCCGCGCGTCGCCCAGCCGGTAGTTGTCGTGGATCTGGTCGAGCCGGGACGAGGCGTCGGCGAGCGCCCGGCGCATCTCCTCGATCCCGGCGTTCCACTTGGCCTGCGCCGCGGTGAACGCCTCCCGGGTGTCACCGGAGTTGGCGCTGACGTACGTCTGCACGACGGTATTGAGCTCGTCGATCGAGTTCTGGATGCTGGTGGTCACGCCCTGCAACTCGGCCGAGCTGTCCAGCAGCCCGTTGGGATTGAGTCCGTACGACGGCATGGTCGTCCTCCGTGAGGGGTCGGTCGGTGGTCAGGTCCAGCTGGCGGAGAGGGCGTTGTCCTGCTCCACCTGCGCACTGGTCTGGTAGTGCGAGGTCATCGCGGTGTTCAGGTCGAGCAGGCCCTGCTTGACCTTGCCCAGCCCCTCCAGCCACTGCTGGATGGAGGTGGTGAAGGTGGTCTTGGCCTCCCCACGCCACTGGGTGTCCAGGAAGCTGGACGTGTTGTCGACGGCACGCTGCGCCGCGTCGCACTGCGCGTCGGTCTGGTTCATGGCCGAGATGGTGCTGCGGATGGTCTGCTCGTCTACCTCGTTGCCGAGTGGCATCGGCGCTCCTTCCGGTTGGGGCGGTCGCGGCGGTTCCGCGCCGCCGGCTCCGCTGGCCGGGCCGGCCTCATCCGACGACCCGGGCCGGGTCGAGGGCGGGACCGGTGGGCAGCAGGTCGATCAGTTCCGGGGCGACGACGGTCGCGTCGGCGGGGGCGTAACCCAGCCGCTCCGCCACCGCCGCACCGGCGAGCGGGTACTTCACCCCGGCGTCGGTCACCAGGTGGTAGGCGGTGCCGGGCCGCCCGGCACGGCCGGCGACCACCAGCCCGCCGCGTCCGGGCGCGACCGTCACCGCGTCGGCGGTGTGTGTCGTCCGGGTCACTCCGACACCGCCGCGCACGATGCCGGACGCCGGTGCCGGTCGGGCCGCGACGACCCGGGGCCGGCCGTCGGC
>NZ_JACGMO010000222.1:0-5197 GCF_015354745.1 Micromonospora sp. S-DT3-3-22 | reverse complement strand
GTCATGGCGGAGGGGAAACGCCCGGTCACATTCCGAACCCGGAAGCTAAGCCCTCCAGCGCCGATGGTACTGCACTCGGGAGGGTGTGGGAGAGTAGGACACCGCCGGACAACCTTTCCAGTCGAGGGCCGCCCCATCCGGGTCGGCCCTCGACTGCGTCGCGCCGTGGGTGGCGCAATTAGGAAGGATGTACCTGTGAGTTCAGGACCGCAGGGCGGAGATCGTCCGCGCCGATACGAAGACCGCTCCGACCGTCCCCAGGGTCGGGACGCCGGCCCCCGCCGGGACGACCGCCCCCCGTACCGTGGCGACCGCGACGACCGCGGCGCCTCGCGGGGTGGACCCCGGGGCGGCGATCGGCGCGAGGGCGGTTTCCGGTCGGCCCCGCGTACCGGTGACTCCCGGCCCGGTGGTTTCCGTTCCGATGGTGAGTCCCGCGACGGTGGTTTCCGGGGTGGCGACCGCCGCGAAGGCGGTTTCCGCCGTGACGGTGACGCGCCGCGAAACGGCGGTTTCCGCAGCGGCGACCGTCGGGATGGCGGCTCCGGCGGTGACCGTCGTGAAGGCGGTTTCCGGTCGGGCCCGCGTGACGGCGATTCGCGTCCCGGTGGTTTCCGGGGTGGGGACCGTCGCGACGATTCGCGTGGTGACCGTGGTGGTTTCCGGTCTGGTCCGCGTGAGGGCGGTTTCCGGGGCGGCGACTCCCGCGAGGGTGGCTTCCGGGGAGGTGACCGTCGTGAGGGCGGTTTCTCCGGCGACCGTCGCGACGGCGGCTTCCGTGGCGGTGACCGCCGCGAGGGTGGTTTCCGGGGTGGGGACCGTCGTGAGGGCGGCTTCGGCGGGGACCGTCGTGAGGGTGGTTTCCGGTCGGGTCCGCGTGATGGTGACTCCCGTCCTGGTGGTTTCCGCCGGGACGGTGACTCCCGTGACGGTGGCTTCCGGGGTGGGGACCGTCGTGACGATTCGCGTGGCGACCGTGGTGGTTTCCGGTCGGGTCCCCGCGAGGGCGGCTTCCGCAGCGGCGACTCCCGCGAGGGTGGTTTCCGGGGCGGCGACCGTCGTGAGGGCGGCTACCGCTCCGGTCCGCGTGATGGTGACTCCCGTCCTGGTGGTTTCCGCCGGGACGGTGACTCCCGCGACGGCGGTTTCCGTGGTGGGGACCGTCGTGAGGGTGGTTTCCGGTCGGGTCCGCGTGATGGTGACTCCCGTCCTGGTGGGTTCCGCCGGGACGGTGACTCCCGCGACGGTGGCTTCCGTGGTGGGGACCGTCGCGACGATTCGCGTGGCGACCGTGGTGGTTTCCGGCCCCGCGAGGGCGGCTTCCGCAGCGGCGACTCCCGCGAGGGCGGTTTCCGGGGCGGTGACCGTCGGCCCGGTGGCTTCGGCGGCGATCGCCGTGAGGGCGGCTTCCGTGGCGGTGACTCGCGTGAGGGTGGTTTCCGGGGTGGTGACTCCCGCGAGGGTGGTTTCCGGGGTGGGGACCGTCGTGAGGGCGGTTTCCGGTCGGGCCCGCGCGACGGCGACTCCCGGTCCGGTGGCTTCCGGGGCAGCGACTCCCGCGAGGGTGGCTTCCGGGGCGGTGACCGACGCGAGGGTGGCTTCCGCAACGACGACTCGCGCGGCGGTGACCGCCGTGAGGGCGGGTTCCGGGGCGGCGAACGCGGCGGTCACGACCGGCCACGCCGGGACGACCAGCGGGGGGACGACCGCCGCCGGGAGGGCGGGTTCGGCCCCGACCGGGAGCGTCGGGACGAGACCGACGGCCGGGCGGTCGCGCCGGTGCTGCCGGACGAGATCTCCGCGAGTGACCTCGACACGGCCGTCCGCGCGGAGCTGCTGTCGCTGAACAAGCCGGTGGCGGAGACCGTCGCCCGGCACCTGGTCGCCACCGGTCAGCTGATCGACGAGGACCCGGCGGAGGCGTTGGCCCACGCGATGGCCGCCCGGCGGCTCGCCGCCCGGATCTCCGCCGTACGCGAGGCGGTCGGCCTGGCCGCGTACCACGCGGGGGAGTGGCAGACGGCGATCGCCGAGCTGCGCACGTACCACCGGATGACCGGGTTGCAGAGCCACCTGGCCGTACTGGCCGACTGTGAGCGGGCGCTGGGGCGTCCGGAGCGGGCGATCGACCTGTTCCGGGGGGCCGACAGCGACAAGCTCGACAAGGCCGTCGCGGTCGAACTGCTGATCGTCGCCGCAGGTGCCCGGGGTGACCTGGGGCAGAAGGACGCGGCGGTGGCGATGCTCCAGGTTCCGGAGCTGACCACCGACGTCGCCGAGCCGTGGACCGCGCGGCTGCGGTACGCGTACGCCGACGCGCTGCTCGCGGTGGACCGCCGTGAGGAGGCCCGGGAGTGGTTCTCGCGGGCCGCCGACGTGGATACCGACGGTGAGACCGACGCCCCGGAACGGCTGCTGGAACTCGACGGCGTGGTGATCGAGGGCGACGACGAGGACGACGAGCCGGTCGAGGAGTCCGCCGCCGCAGGGGAGGCCACCGACCCGGACGCCGGGCCCCGGCAGACCCCCGACGACGAGGACTACGACGACGTCGATGACGAGGTCCGCGACCGCCACGACGACGGCGACGAGGACGAGGACGAGGACGAGGACCGTGACGACGCCGGCGCTGCCGCGCTGAGCCGGCACGACGCCGACCGGGACGTCCACGACCGCGACCAGGCTGACCGCGACGCCGACCGGGACACCGGCGGGGACGACGTGGCCGACCTGCCCGCCGCTGCGGTGCGGGACGACGACGAGGACGACGACGCCGCCGGTGCGGACGTCCGGCCCGACGCCGTTGCCGGCCCGGCCGGTCGCGCCGACGGCGACGCGACCGTGGCCGGCGTGCGGCCGGTCGACGGGCCGGCGGCGGAGGCGGACCAGCGATGACCGGGGTCGCCGGGGACCGGCTGATCGACGGGTACGCCCTGGTCGTCTTCGACCTGGACGGAGTGATCTACCTGATCGACCGGCCGATCCCCGGCGCGGTCGAGGCCCTCGGCGCGTTGCGGGCCGAGGGCCGGTCGGTGGCGTTCGCCACGAACAACGCCTCGCGGCGCTCCAGCGAGGTCGCCGACCTGCTCACGGGCATCGGCGTACCGGCTGATCCGGCGGAGGTGCTCACCTCGGCCGCCGCCTCCGCGGAGCTGTTGCGGGACCGGCTTCCGGCCGGCGCGGCGGTGCTCGTCGTCGGTGCCGAGGCGCTGCGCGCCGAGATCAGCGCCGTCGGGCTCACCCCCGTCGACCGCGCCGAGGCCGCGCCGGTCGCCGTCGTGCAGGGGTACGGCCCGCAGGTGGGCTGGGTGGACCTGGCCGAGGCGTCGGTGGCGATCCGGGCCGGGGCGACCTGGGTGGCCACCAACACGGACCGGACGCTGCCGAGTGGACGGGGTCCGCTGCCCGGCAACGGGTCGCTGGTGGCCGCCCTGCGGCACGCCCTGGACCGGGCGCCCGACGTGGTGGTCGGCAAGCCGGAGCCGGCGCTGTTCACCACCGCCGCCCGGCGGGCCGGCACCGGCCGTACCTTGGTGGTCGGTGACCGGCTGGACACCGACATCGAGGGTGCCCGCCGGGCCGGGCTGGACAGCCTGCTGGTGCTCACCGGCGTCAGTGACGTACCCGAGCTGTTGGGTGCCCCCGAGCAGCGGCGGCCGACCCACGTGGCGGCCGACCTGGCCGGGCTCTTCGATCCGACGGCGGTGGTCCGGGTCCCCGGCGCTCCGCAGGCCGGTGGATGGTCGGCGGCGGCGGTGGACGGTGCGGTGGAGTTGCGCGGTGCCGGCCGGCCGCTGGACGCGGTGGCCGCGCTGTGCGCGGTCGCCTGGGAGGCGGGCACCGGTGCGGACGTGCGCCCGGCCTCGCCGGAGGCGGAGCAGGCGCTGGCCGGGTTCGGCCTGGCCACCTGACGGCACGCCACCTGACGGTAGAAGGGCCGGCACCGGGCAGCGGTGCCGGCCCTTTCGTCGTCGGGCCGTCGCTCAGAGCAGCTTGCGCAGTTTCAGCAGGTCGAACGGGCTGGCCTTGATGGAGATCCGGCGGGCGGCGACCGCCTTGGTGACGTCGAGCTGGCCGCGTACCAGGGCGACGAGGTCGTCACTGGAGGTGACCAGGGCGATCTTCGCCTTCGGGTCGTCGCCGTCGGCGAGATCGACCAGCCGTCCGCCTTCGATCCGGCCGTGGAACGCGGTCTCCAGATCGGTGATCCGGCAGGCCAGGGTCCGGTCCAGATCGATCTTGCTGGAGGCGTCGGCGTGCCGGTCCAACCGGTCGGCAAGATCCCGCAGGGCCTGTCGGCACTCGTCCACGCTGGCCACATCGTCTCCTTCGTACCCGCCACGCCGTTTTCCGGCACCGTACCGCAAGGGGCGGGCTCGGGGCGCCCGGTAGCGTGAGGGCCGCACACTGCCCCCGCGGAAGGACTTGAGTCATGCAGGACGCGTGGCGCGCCTACCTGGAGCTGGCCCTGGGCCTGACGGAGGCGCCCCGGAAGAGGGCACAGGACGCCGCCCGGCGGTTGGCCGGTACGGGCGGCGCGACCGCCGTCCAGTTGCAGGCGCTCGCCGAGGAACTGCTCGCCACCGGCGCGGCGAACCGGGAGGCGTTGACCAAGCTGGTCCGCTTCGAGGTCGACCGGGCGCTCGGCGCGGTGGGGCTGGCGACGGCCGACGAGGTCGCCGAGCTGACCCGCCGGGTGCACGAGCTGGAACGGCAGCTCCGTGAGGCGAAGGGCGCACCGGGCGGGTTGCCGGTCGGTGACGCGGCACCGGACACGACCGTACCGCCGACCGGCGGCGCGGGGGTGGAGTCCGGGGCCGGGCCGGCTCCCGCGACGGCGGCCGGGACGGTGGCGAAGAAGGCCGTCGCCAAGAAGGCGGTGGCGAAGAAGGCGGTGACCCCGACGACGGTGGCGACGACGGCCCCGAAGGCCGTGGCGAAGAAGGCGGTCGCCAAGAAGGCGGTGGCGAAGAAGTCCGGGCCGGCGACGGACGCGGCCCCGCCGCCCACCGGGTCGACCGGAGCCGGCGGGGATGCCCGCCGCCCCGGGAAGGTCACCCCCGGCCACGACGGCTCCGGTGGTGCCGCGTGAGCCGTCCCGTGGGGAGCCGGTCGTGACCGGCCCGTTCCGTCCCGGCCCGCCGCCCGTCGGGACACCTGGCCCGTCCGTCGGCCGTCCCGGCCCGTCGGGGGTCCG
>NZ_JACGMO010000221.1:0-5284 GCF_015354745.1 Micromonospora sp. S-DT3-3-22 | reverse complement strand
GCGGCCCGGCTCGCCGAGCTGGCCGCCCGGCTGCGGGGCCGCCCGGCGCTGCTGCTGGTCGACGCGGTCGAACGGGCCCCGGACCCGGTGGCCGAGGTGGTGCACCTGCTCGTCGCGGCGGTGCCCACCCTGCGGGTGGTGGCGACCGGCCGGCATCCGGTCGGCATCCCCGGCGAACTCGTCCGCCCGGTCGCGCCGCTGGAGGTGCCCCCCGCCGGGGTGGTCGACCCGGCCGAGCTGGCCCGGTGGCCGGCGGCGGCCCTGTTCACCGCCCGGCTGACCCGGGTCCGCCCGGAACCGCCCGGCCCGGACGAGTTGCCCGCCCTCACCGCGCTGGTCCGCCGCCTCGACGGCCTGCCGCTGGCGATCGAGCTGATGGCGGCCCGGGGCCGCATCCTCGACCTGCCCGAACTGCTCGACCGGTACGGCGACCGGGTGCTCGACCTGGCCGGCCCGGATCTCGGCGGGCGGGGCTGGGAGGCCGCGCCGCCGGGGCGTACCGACGAACCGGCCCGGTCCACGGTCGCGGTGACCCTGCGCGAGGCGGTCGCCACCAGCTACCGGCTGCTCGACGGGTGGGAGCAGGCCGCGTTGCGCCGGCTCTCGGTGTTCGCCAACCGGTGGTCGGTGGAACTGGCCGAGGAACTGCTCGCCGACGAGGCCGACCGGGACCCGTCGGTGGTGGTCGACCCGGTGCCGCTGCTCGACCGGCTCGTCGAGTTGGGCCTGCTCAGCGTCCGGGGTGCCGGGCCGCTGCGGTTCCGCCTGCTCGACGCGGTCCGCGAGTACGCCGTCGAGCAGGCCGCCGGCCGGGGCGAGCTGACCGCCGTCCGTCGCCGGCACGCGGTGGTGATCACCCGGTTGGTGGCCCGTACCGCACCGGACCTGGTCGGGGCGCGACAGCCGGCGGCCGTCCGTCAGCTCGACGAGGCGACCGGGGACATCGGCGCGGCACTGGCGCACGCCGCCGGGGACGATCCGGTCACCGCGCTGCGGCTGGCCGCCGAGCTGACCCGCTGGTGGCGGATGCGGGGGCGGGACGTCAGCGGCCGGCAGTGGCTGTGCCGGCTGCTCGCCGATCCCCGTACCGCCGACGCCGATCCGGTGCTGCGGGCCTGGGCGCTGCTCGGGGTGGCCCGGCTGGCCGCCGAGCACGGCGCGGCGGCGCAGGAACTGCCTGCCGCCCGTGCCGCGCTCGCGGTGCTGGCCGGTCGGGCCGACGTGGCCGGGGAGCTGGCGGCGCGGACGGTCCTCGGCACCCTGCTGGTCGCGACCGGCGGGTACGACGAGGCGGCCGAGCAGGCGCATGCGGTGCTGACCCTGGCCACCCGGCACGGCCGGACCCGGGACATGGCGGTCGCCCAGCACCATCTGGCCTGGCACGAGATCCGCCTCGCCGACCTGTCGGCGGCCCGGCGGCGGCTGGCCGCGGTGGACCGGCTGGCCGCCCAGTGCGGGGAGCCCCGCCTGCGCCTGCTGGCCCGTGCCGACCTGGCCGAGGTGGCCCGGCTGGAGGGTCGCCACGGTGACGCGGTGGACCAGGGCCGGCGGGTCGTCGCCGCGCTGGCCGGGGTGGGTGATCCGGGGCACCGACGGCGGGTGCTCGGCACGGTGGGGCTGGCGCTGGCCCGGTCGGGTCGGCTGGACGAGGCCGCCGAGGTCCTGGCCGAGCTGCGCTGCGACGGCCGTCCGGGGCTGCCCGGGTCCCGGTCGGAGGCGGGCGCGGCCGGGGGTCGTCCGGGCGGCGGCGGGCCGGTCCGGGCGGAGGAGTCGGTCTGCGCGCTGATCGAGGGCACCATGGCCCAGCACCGGGGGGACCGGGAGTTGGCGGCGGAGTGGTTCGCGGTGGCGGAAGCTGCCGGTGCGGCCGGTCAGGACCGGCGGGACGTGGTCGAGGCCCTGGTCGGGTTGGCCGTGAGCACCGGCTCCGCCGAGGTGCGGGAGCGGCTGGCGCAGGCGTGCCGGCGCGGCGGCATCCGGCTGCTGCCGGACGAGGAACGTCTGCTGGGCTAGGCGCGGGGGTGGCGCGAGCGAACGAGCCCCCTGGTCAAACCCCTCGCTCAATCGCTCGCGCCGGCACCCCCCGGTGCTCCCCCGCGCGATGAAGGCTAGCCAGCCGGGCCGTCCGTTTTGCGGCGATCGGCGGCTCTGCGACCGGTGGGGCCGACGGGTTCTGCCGCTTTTTCTGCCGGTCCGCCGGCATCCTGTTGGCGGGCGGTCAGCAGGACGGCGGCTCGTCGGTCGGCGCCTGGTCGGTGCTGCCGGCGGTCGCCCCCGGGTGGACGGCGTCGCGTACCCGGCGCAGGCCGTCCAGCATGGCGGCGAGGGTCCGGGGTTCGAGTTGACCGGTGAACCACTGCTCGATGATCTGGAGGTGGCCGGGCAGGGTCTCGTCCAGCCGCTGCATGCCGGCCGGGGTGACCACCGCGTACGAGCTGCGCCGGTCGGACGGGCAGGCGCGACGCCGGAGCAGCCCGTCGCGCTCCATCCGGTCCACCACCCGGGTGACGCCGCTGGTGGACAGGGAGGTCTGTGCGGCCAGGTCGGTCATCCGCAGTTGGTTGCCGGGGGAGCGGGCCAGGCGCATCAGCACCTCGAACTCGACCGCGGAGACGCCGTGCTCCTCGTACTGCGCGGTGAACCGGGCGGTCAGCCCGGCGTGCGCCTCGACCAGGAGGCCGACGGCGGTGATCCGGGGGTCGTCGAACACAGTCTCGTCCACCTGGCCATCCTAGCAGTGCTTGACACGGGGAATATTGCTGCGGTTATAGTTGCTCAGGCAGTCGTTGGGCTACTAAACAATCTTCCCCGGAGGGCAGTTACATGACCAGCACCGAGTCGGTTACCCGCGACTGGGACGGCCTCACCATCCCCGCTGCCGGCACCTACCTGCTGGACGCCGCGCACAAGCGGGTCGGCTTCGTCGCCCGCCACATGATGGTCAGCAAGGTACGCGGCGAGTTCGCCGACGCCACCGCCACCATCACCGTCGCCGAGGACCCGTTGCAGTCCTCGGTCACCGCCACCATCCAGGCGGCCAGCATCAACACCGCCCAGGCCGACCGGGACGGCCACCTGCGCAGCCCCGAGTTCCTCGACGTCGAGCAGTTCCCGACGCTGGAATACCGCAGCACCGCCGTGAAGTCCCACGACGGCAACGAGTTCGTCCTGCTCGGTGACCTCACCATCAAGGGCGTCACCCGCCAGGTCGAGCTGGAGGTCGAGTTCGAGGGCGTCGGCCGCACCCCGTTCGGCACCGACGTGTTCGGCTTCACCGCCAGCACCGAGATCGACCGCGAGGACTTCGGCCTGACCTGGAACGTCGCCCTGGAAACCGGTGGCGTGCTGGTCGGCAAGAAGATCAAGATCGAGATCGAGGGCGAGGCCATCCGGCAGGCCTGAGCCCGGCACGTCGAAGCCCCCGCTCACCGCGAGCGGGGGCTTCCCCGTGCCCGCGTGCGGATTGTCACTGTCCGGCGACGGCGACATCCGGTGCTGGTGGACGGCCGCTGGGTAGAGAAGCGGGACAGCGCATACCCGGTGGGCACTGGCCCCGGCGCGTGGGCGCTCTTATGGTGGTTCACACTGCGCGCCGGGACGGTCACCGCCCCGCGCGTCTCACGCCTGGAGGAAACATGGGTAGGGACGTCGAGCAGGGCGCGTTCTCCCGGGAGGACCGGGTCCGCTACCGGCAGAAGGTGCGGCGCTGCCTGGACGTCTTCGCGTTGATGCTCGACGACTTCGGTTTCGACGCCGACCGGCCGATGACCGGTCTGGAGATCGAACTCAACCTGATGGACCCGGACGCCGAACCGGCGATGCGCAACGACGAGATCCTCGCCGCCATCGCCGACCCGCTCTTCCAGACCGAACTCGGCCAGTTCAACCTGGAACTGAACGCCGCGCCCCGGCTGATCGAGGGGGGCGGCTTCGCCCACTACGAGAGCGACCTGCGCAGCAGCCTCACCCGGGCCGACGAGCGGGCGGCCCGCTCGAACGCCCGGATCGTCATGGTCGGCATCCTGCCCACCCTGACCGAACGGCACCTGGTGGCCGACAACCTCTCCACCAACGAGCGGTACCGGGTGCTCAACGACCAGATCGTCGGCGCCCGGGGCGAGGACATCGAACTGGACATCCGGGGAGTCGAGCGGCTGCGGACGCACACCGACTCGATCGTCCCCGAGGCCGCCTGCACCAGCCTCCAGTTCCACCTCCAGGTCGCGCCGGACAGCTTCGCCGACTACTGGAACGCCTCCCAGGCCATCGCCGGCGTCCAGGTCGCCGTCGGCGCGAACTCGCCGTTCCTCTACGGCCGGCAACTCTGGGCCGAAACCCGGATCGCCCTGTTCCAGCAGGCCACCGACACCCGCCCGGACGAGCTGAAGGCCCAGGGGGTACGCCCCCGGGTGTGGTTCGGGGAACGCTGGATCACCTCGATCTTCGACCTGTTCGAGGAGAACGTCAGGTACTTCCCGCCGTTGCTGCCGATCTGCGCCGACGAGGACCCGGTCGAGGTGCTGCACGCCGGTGGCGTCCCGCAACTGTCCGAGCTGCGGCTGCACAACGGCACCGTCTACCGCTGGAACCGCCCGGTGTACGACATCATGAACGGCCGCCCGCACCTGCGGGTGGAGAACCGGGTGCTGCCGGCCGGCCCGACCGTGGTCGACATGCTGGCCAACGCCGCCTTCTACTTCGGGCTGGCGCGCGGGCTGGCCGAGTCCGACCGGCCGATCTGGAGCCAGCTCACCTTCAGCTCCGCCGAGGAGAACTTCCACGCCGCCGCCCGACGGGGCATGGACGCCGTGCTGCACTGGCCCCGGCTCGGCGAGGTGCCGGTCACCAAGCTGGTCCTCGACACGCTCCTGCCGAAGGCGGCCACCGGGCTGGACCGGTTCGGTGTCGCCCCCGCCGAACGGGACCGGCTGCTCGGCATCATCGAGCAGCGCTGCCGTACCGGCCGCAACGGCGCGGTCTGGCAGACCGAGACGGTGTGGGCCGCGCAGCGGCAGCGCAACCTGGACCGGGACGCGGCGCTGCGCCACATGGCCAACCGGTACGCCGAACTCCAGCGCAGCAACGAACCGGTGCACACCTGGCCGGTGGACTGAGCCCCGGGGCGGCGGTCGACGGTCAGGGGGTGCGGCGACCGGGGCGGGGCCTGGGCACGGCGGGCGGGTCCGTCGGGCGCACCCCCGCCGGGTCGCCCTCCGGCTGGCCGCCACCGGGCGATCCGGGGTCCTGGTCCGTCCGGGGTCCGGCGGGCGTCGCACCGGCTGCC
>NZ_JACGMO010000220.1:0-5307 GCF_015354745.1 Micromonospora sp. S-DT3-3-22 | reverse complement strand
CACTGATCAACCTCGACACCACCGACCTCACCGGACACCCCACCACCGCCCCCGACCCCGGCACCCGCCCCGACCACCTCGCCTACGTCATCCACACCTCCGGCTCCACCGGCCGCCCCAAGGGCGTCATGGTCACCCACGCCAACGTGACCCGGCTCTTCTCCGCCACGGCCGGCTGGTTCGACTTCGGCCCGACCGACGTGTGGAGCCTCCTGCACTCCTTCGCGTTCGACTTCTCGGTGTGGGAGATCTGGGGAGCGCTGCTGCACGGCGGCCGACTGGTGATCGTCCCCCGGCTCACCACCCGCTCCCCCGCCGACGTCCACCGGCTCCTGTGCGACGAGGGCGTGACCGTCCTCAACCAGACCCCCAGCGCGTTCCGCGGCCTGATCGCCGCGCAGGCCGACAGCGGCCGGCCCCACCGGCTACGCACGGTGGTCTTCGGCGGCGAGGCGCTGGACCCGACGATGCTGCGCCCCTGGTACGCCGACCCCCGCAACCGCGACACCGAACTGGTCAACATGTACGGCATCACCGAGACGACCGTGCACGTGACCTACCGGCCGTTGACCCCGGCCGACGCCGAACGCGCGGGCGTGAGCCCGATCGGGCGGCCCCTGGGGGACCTGCGCCTCTACGTGCTCGACGGGCGGGGTGAACCGGTGCCACCCGGGGTCGTCGGTGAACTGCACGTCGGCGGTGCCGGGGTCGCCCGCGGCTACCTCAACCGTCCCGCCCTGACCGCGCAACGCTTCCGGCCCGACCCGTTCGTGGCCGGGGACCGGCTCTACGTCACCGGTGACCTCGTCCGCCACCGCCCCGACGGCAGCCTCGAATACGTGGGCCGCAACGACTCGCAGGTGCAGATCCGGGGCTACCGCGTCGAGCTGGGCGAAATCGAGGCCCGCCTGGCCGCCTGCCCGGGCGTCCGCGACGCGGTCGTGACGGTCACGACCGACACCACGGGGGAGCCGCGACTGGTCGGCTACTTCACCGCGTCGGTGCGTCGGCTGACCGCCGAGGCGCTGCGCACCCGACTGGCCGCCGTCCTGCCGGAGCACATGGTGCCCGCCGCGTACGTGCGGGTCGCCGAGTGGCCGCTCACCCCCAACGGCAAACTCGACCACCGGGCGCTGCCCACCCCGGACGGGTCGGCCTTCGCCGCCCCCGACTACACCGCACCGGTCGGCGCGGTGGAGCAGACGCTCGCGGCCATCTGGGCGCAGGTGCTCGGCGTCGAACGGGTCGGCCGGCACGACAACTTCTTCGCGTTGGGCGGGCACTCGCTGCTGGCCCTGCGGGTGCTGGAGCGGATGCGCCGGCAGGGCCTCACGGCGGACGTCCGCACCTTCTTCGGGGCACCGGTCCTGGCCGACCTGGCCGCCGCGGTCGGTGCCGACGCGGACCGGGCCGACGAGACCGGGCAGCCCATCCCGGCCGGCTGCGAACGGATCACTCCGGACCTGCTGCCGCTGGTCCGGCTCAGCCAGCCGGAGATCGACACGGTCGTCGCCACGGTCGCCGGCGGGGCCCCGAACGTGCAGGACATCTACCCGCTGGCCCCGGTGCAGGAGGGGATGCTCTTCCACCACCTGATGGCCCGCGACCGTGACCCCTACCTGGTCACCACCGTCCTGCGCTTCGCCGACCGGCACCGGCTGGACCGCTACCGCAGCGCGCTGGAGTCGGTGATCGCCCGGCACGACGTGCTGCGTACCGGGGTGGTGTGGCACGGGATCACCGAGCCGGTGCAGGTGGTGTGGCGGCGGGCCGCCCTGCCGGTGGAGGAGGTCCCGCTCGACCCGGCGGGCGACGACCCGCTGCGGCAGCTCCGCGAGCACGTCGACCAGCGGTACGGTCGGCTCCCCCTCGACCGGGCGCCCCTGCTGCGGCTGCTGGTCGCCCGCGACCCCCGCGACGGCGGGTGGCTGGCCGTGGAGCTGATCCACCACATCATCGACGACAACACCTCACTCAAACAGCTCCGGGCCGAGGTCCACGCGTACCTCGCCGGCGCGGGCGACCGGCTGCCCCGGCCGCTGCCCTTCCGCGACTTCGTCGCCCGGATCCGCCACGACACCGACCGGGCCGGGCAGGAGACGTTCTTCCGCCGGATGCTCTCCGACGTCGACAGCCCGACCGTGCCCTTCGGCCTGCGCGACATCCACGGCGACGGGCACAGCATGCGCGACGCCCGGGTACGGCTCGGCACGGCGCTGACCCGGCGACTGCGGCACCGGGCCCAGACCCTCCAGGTCGGGGTGACCAGCCTCTTCCACGTCGCCTGGGGGCAGGTGCTGGCCCGGGCCAGCGGCCGGCCCGACGTCGTGTTCGGCACCGTGCTCTCCGGCCGCCTCGACGGCGGCGCGGGCAACGACCGGATCCTCGGGCCGTTCCTCAACACGCTCCCTCTGCGGATCACCCTCGACCACACCGGCGCCGCGGACTGCGTGCGGCGCACCCACGAGACGCTGACCGGGTTGATCCGCTACGAGCACGCGTCGCTGGCGTCGGCGCAGTCGTGCAGCGCGGTGGCACCCCCGGCGCCCCTGTTCACCGCCCTGCTCAACTACCGCCACGCCGAGGTGCTCGCCGAGTCGGACCTTCCCACGCCGGCCCCCGACGCCGACGACCTGACCTACCTGACCGCGCAGGAACGCGGCAACTACCCGCTCGCCCTGGACGTCGACGACCTGGGTGACGACGTCGTGCTGACCGTCGCCGCCGCGACCGGGGTGACGCCCGAGCGGGTCTGCGCGATGGTCGAGCGGGCGTTGCACACGCTGGCCGACGCGCTGGAGCGGACCCCGGACGCCACGGTGGCCGGGCTGGACGTGCTGCCGCCCGGCGAACGACGCCGGCTGGTGGAGGAGGGCAACGACGCCACGGTGGCGTACCCGCCGGGGCGCTGCGTGCACCATCTCGTCGAGGCCCAGGCGGCCCGCGACCCGGACGCGGTGGCCCTCGTCCTCGACGACGAGCGGCTCAGCTACGGCGAGTTGAACGGCCGGGCCAACCGGCTGGCCCACCACCTGCGCGCCCGGGGCGTCGGCCCGGACCGGCTGGTGGCGATCTGCGTCGAACGGTCACCGGACTCGGTGGTGGCACTGCTGGCGGTCCTCAAGGCAGGGGGCGCCTACCTTCCGCTCGACCCGGCGTACCCGGTCGACCGGCTCGCCGCCATGCTGCGTGACAGCACGCCGGTGGCGGCGCTGACCCACGGCCCCGCCCGCGAGCGGCTGCACGCCGCGCTGACCGGAATCGACACCCCGGTGGTCGACCTGGACCTCGACGCGACGGCGTGGGCGCGGGGGCCGGCGTCCGATCCGGTCGTCGACGGGCTGGCCGACCACCACCTGGCGTACGTGATCTACACCTCCGGCACCTCCGGCACCGCCAACGGGGTGCTGGTCGAGCACCGGCAGCTGATGGCCGTCGCCGCCGCCTGGGAGCACCTGTTCGACCTGCGTCCGGGTCTGGTGCACCTGCAGATGGCGAGTTTCTCGTTCGACGTCTTCACCGCCGACGTGGTGCGGGCGCTCGGTTTCGGCGGGCGGTTGGTGCTCTGCCCGCGTCCGCTGCTGCTGGACAGCGCCGGCCTGGACGCCCTGCTGCGCCGGCACGACGTGGACTTCGCCGACTTCGTGCCGGCGGTGCTCATCCCGCTGCTGGCCCACCTGGGGTCGACCGGGGGCAGCCTCGCCGGGCTGGAGACGGTCGTCTGCGGTTCGGACGCCTGGACCGCCGCCAACGCCGCCCAGCTACGCGCCGTGTGCGGCCCCCGGGTGCGCATCGTCAACGCGTACGGCGTCACCGAGGCGGCCGTCGACAGCACCTGCTACGTGCTCCCGACCGACGGCCTCGACGAGGCGACCTGCCTGCCGATCGGCCGGCCGCTGCCCAACGTGCGGGTCTACCTGCTCGACGCCGAGGGTGAGCCGGTCCCCGACGGGGTGGTGGGTGAGATCCACATCGGCGGGGCGGGCGTGGCCCGTGGCTACCTGAACCGGCCGGAGCTGACCGCCCGACGTTTCCACGCCAGCGCGTTCGTGCCGGGTGAACGGCTCTACCGCAGCGGTGACCTGGGGCGTCGCCTGCCGGACGGGAACCTGGAGTTCCTCGGCCGTGACGACTTCCAGGTGAAGATCCGGGGCTTCCGCGTCGAGTTGGGTGAGGTCGAGGCCCGGTTGGCGGCCGTCGAGGGGGTGCGGGAGGCGGTCGTCGTGGCGCGCCCGGACGCCGGCGGCCACCAGCGGCTCGTCGCGTACGTGCTGGCCGGGTCGTCGGTGCCGGACGCCGCCCGGTTACGTGACCGGCTCGCCGGTGAACTACCCGACCACATGGTGCCCGCGGCGTACGTGCGGCTGGCCGCGTGGCCGCTGACCCCCAACGGCAAGCTCGACCGGGCGGCGCTGCCGGCACCGGACGGGGAGGCGTTCGGGCAGCGGGGGCACGTCGAGCCGGTCGGCCTGCTGGAGAGCATGGTCGCCGGCCTGTGGGCCGAGGTGCTGGGGCTGGAGCGGGTCGGCCGGCACGACGACTTCTTCGCCCTGGGCGGCCACTCGCTGCTGGCCATGCGGCTGGTGGCCAGGATCCGGCAGGTGCTGGGGCGGGAGGTGTCACCGGCGGCGCTGTTCGCGGCGCCGACCCTCGGTGCCTTCGTCGCCCGGCTGACCCCGGACGGCCGCGACGTGCTGCCGCCGATCCACCCGGCCGACCGCAGCGCCCCGCTGGAGCTGTCCTTCGCGCAGCAACGGTTGTGGTTCCTGGAGCGGCTCGGCGGGCTCGGCCACACCTACCACATGCCGCTGGCCCTGGAGCTGGCCGGCTGGCTCGACCGGGACGCGTTGCGGGCCGCCCTGGACGCCCTGGTGGCCCGGCACGAGGCGCTGCGTACCCGGTTCGTGCCCGCCGGGGCCGAGGTCCACCAGCACATCGACCCGCCCGGCACCGGGTTCACCCTGCACACCCATGACCTCACCGGAGCACCCGACGCCGGCACCGCCCTGGCCCGCCTCCAGGACGAGGAGTTCACCGCCCCGTTCGATCTGACCACCGGTCCCCTGATCCGGGGCCGCCTGGTCACCCTCGCCCCGGACCGGCACGTCCTGCTCGTCACGATGCACCACGTGGTCTCCGACGGCTGGTCCGTCGGCGTCCTGATCCGCGATCTGGGGGCGCTCTACGCCGCCCGTCACGACGGTCGTCCCGACCCGCTGCCACCCCTGCCCGTCCAGTACGCCGACTACGCCACCTGGCAACACCAATGGCTCACCGACGACACCCTCAAACACCAAGAAAACTACT